>NZ_MKSS01000207.1:0-11391 GCF_001897365.1 Hydrogenophaga sp. 70-12 | reverse complement strand
GCGCGCGGGCCCAGGCCGGTGCCCAGGAACACGTCCTGCACGTCGCGCCGGCGCACGGGCTGGTTGTTGATGTAGTAGCTGCTGGTGCCGTCGCGCGTCAGCACGCGCTTGACGGCGATCTCGGTGAACTGGCCCCATTGGCCGCCGGCGCGGTGGTCGCTGTTGTCGAACACCAGCTCCACGCTGGCGCGGCTGGCCTGCTTGCGGCTGGTGGTGCCGTTGAAGATCACGTCCTGCATGGACTCGCCACGCAGCTCGGAGGCCTTGGATTCGCCCAACACCCAGCGCACCGCGTCCATGATGTTGGACTTGCCGCAACCGTTGGGGCCCACCACGCCCACGAGTTGGCCGGGCAGCATGAAGTTGGTGGGTTCGGCGAAGGACTTGAAGCCGGAAAGCTTGATGGAATTGAGGCGCACGGCGGTCCGGGTGAGGCGGCGTTGGCGGGAGGCGGCGGTCCGGCGGGCGGACCGTCGCGGGATGATACCTGCGGGGCTATTGGGGCCCTGAACGGCAGCGGGGTGCGGTTTTTAACGGGACGTTTTAACGCCCGCCGCCTTGGGGGCTGGGTAACAGCTTGTTTCACTGGAAGCATGCCAACAGAATCGGCGGCGCCCTTTCTGAAAACCAAGTCATCACTTCGCGCCCGCCCATGAACACCATCGTCAACACCTCCTGGGACCCCGGCCTCATCGCCCTGTCGTTCGCCTTCGCCGTCATCGGCTCCTTCGTGGCCCTGAGCGCCGCCACCCGCCTGCGCAACCGCCGCGGCGCGCTGGACTGGAACAGCGTGTTCACCGTCGGCATCGCCCTGGGTGGCGTGGGCGTGTGGTCCATGCACTTCATTGGCATGCTGGCCCTGCAGATGGACGTGGGCAGCAGCTACTCCATGCTGGAAACGATCACCTCGCTCGTGGCCGCGGTCCTGGCCACGGCCGGCTCGGTGGCCTTTGCCGCGCGCCGGCCCGAGAGCTTCACGCGCCTGCTGAGCGCCGGTTTCCTGCTGGGCATGAGCGTGGTCGTCATGCACTACCTGGGCATGTTCGGCCTGAAGATCTACGGCTTCATCACCTGGGACATGGCCCTGGTGGCCGCCTCCATGCTGATCGCCGTGGTGGCCGCCACCGCCGCGCTCTGGCTGGCCTTCAACAGCAAGACCCTGGCGCGCCGCCTGGCGGCCTCGGTGGTGATGGGCATCGCCGTCTGCGCCATGCACTACACCGGCATGGCCGCCGCCGAGTTCGTCTGCACCACCGGCGAACGCGCCGCGATCCCGCAGGGCGCGGGCTTCATCTCGGCCTTCCGCCTGCCGCTGCTGGTGATCGCCACCACGGTGATGCTCACGGTGCTGCTGTCGCTGGACCAGATCTACCAGCACCTGCGCGGACGCACCCTGCGCGCGCAGCGCGCCTGAGGGCCGGGGACGGCCGGGGGTATGCCCCGCACCCCCGATAATCCCCGGCCATGAACCCCCTGCTCCAGCGGCTGCAGCCCTACCCCTTCGAGCGGCTGCGCCAGCTCTTCGCGGGCGTCACGCCCTCGCCCGCCCACCGCCCCATCAGCCTGGGCATCGGCGAACCCAAGCACGCCGCCCCCGACTTCCTCAAGCGCGCCCTGGCCGACGCGCTGGACGAGGGCCTGTCCAACTACCCCGCCACCGCCGGCACCCCGGCGCTGCGCGAGGCCTGCGCCGGCTGGGTGCGGCGCCGCTATGGCGTGGCGCTGGACTCGGCCACGCAGTTGCTGCCCGTCAACGGCTCGCGCGAGGCGCTGTTCGCCTTCGCCCAGGTGGTGGTCGACCCCACCCGGCCCGGCGCCACGGTGCTCTGCCCCAATCCCTTCTACCAAATCTACGAAGGCGCGACCCTGCTCGCGGGCGCGCAGCCGCACTACGTGCCCAGCGTGGCCGAGCGCAACTTCGCGGTGGACTGGGACAGCGTGCCCGATGAGGTCTGGGCCCGCACGCAGCTCATCTACGTCTGCTCGCCCGGCAACCCGGCCGGCGCGGTCATGCCGCTGGACGAATGGCGCCGCCTGTTCGAGCTGAGCGACCGCCATGGCTTCGTCATCGCCTCGGACGAGTGCTACAGCGAGATCTACTTCCGCGACGAGGCGCCCCTGGGCGGCCTGCAGGCCGCCGCGCAGCTGGGCCGCAGCGACTTCCGCCGCCTGATCGCGTTCACGAGCCTGTCCAAGCGCAGCAACGTGCCGGGGCTGCGCAGCGGCTTCGTGGCGGGCGACGCCGCGCTCATCAAGCCCTTCCTGCTCTACCGCACCTACCACGGCGGCGCCATGAGCCCGGTGGTGCAGGCCGCCAGCATCGCCGCCTGGAACGACGAGGCGCACGTGGTGGAGAACCGCCGCCTGTACCGCGAGAAGTTCGCCCAGGTCACCCCGCTGCTGGCCGAGGTGCTGGACGTGGCCCTGCCGGACGCGTCCTTCTACCTGTGGGCCGGGGTGCCCGAGCGCTTCGCCTCGCACACCCCGGGCCTGGGCGCCGACGAGGCCTTCGCCCGCGAGCTGCTCGCTCAATACAATGTGACCGCCCTGCCCGGCAGCTACCTGGCGCGCACCGTGCAAGGCGCCAACCCCGGCGCCGGCAGGGTGCGCCTGGCCCTGGTGGCCGGCGTCGACGAATGCCTCGAGGCCGCGCAACGCATCGTCGCCTTCTGCCGCGGTGGCTGACGCCACCGGCCGCCCCGCCCCCCGCTTTCCCTGAAACCCTGAACCTCAACGCAGCACTTCCATGAGCCAACAACTGCAAGCCATCATCGACACCGCCTGGGACAACCGCGCCACGCTCTCGCCGTCGGCCGCGCCAAAGGAAGTGAGCGATGCGGTCGAGCACGTGATCGCCGAACTCAACAAGGGCCGCCTGCGCGTGGCCACGCGCCAGGGCGTGGGCCAGTGGACGGTGAACCAGTGGATCAAGAAAGCCGTGCTGCTGTCCTTCCGCCTGAAGGACAACGAGATCATGCGCGCCGGCGATCTGGGCTTCTTCGACAAGGTGCAGACCAAGTTCGCCCACCTCAGCGAAGACGAAATGAAGGCCACCGGCGTGCGCGTGGTGCCGCCGGCCGTGGCCCGCCGCGGCAGTTTCGTCGCCAAGGGCGCGATCCTCATGCCCAGCTACGTGAACATCGGCGCCTATGTGGACGAAGGCACCATGGTCGACACCTGGGCCACCGTGGGCAGCTGCGCCCAGGTCGGCAAGAACGTGCACCTCTCCGGCGGCGTGGGCCTGGGCGGCGTGCTCGAGCCCCTGCAGGCCAACCCGACCATCATCGAGGACAACTGCTTCATCGGCGCGCGCTCCGAAGTCGTGGAAGGCGTCATCGTCGAAGAGAACTCGGTGCTGGGCATGGGCGTGTACATCGGCCAGAGCACGCCCATCTTCAAGCGCGACACCGGCGAAATCCTCTACGGCCGCGTGCCCGCTGGCAGCGTGGTCATCAGCGGCGGCCTGCCCAAGCAGACCGCCGACGGCAAGGCCTACAGCACCTACGCGGCGGTCATCGTCAAGACGGTGGACGCGCAGACCCGCGCCAAGACCAGCCTGAACGACCTGTTGCGCGACTGACATGAAACACCCCCGCCGCGCTTCGCGCGCCCCCCTCGAGGGGGCCACCCCTGCGGCCCGGCACAGCCGGTTCCGCGGGGTGCCGCGACGGGGATCCCCCTCGGGCATATGACGAAAGGATGGTCATGAGCAGCGGAACGATGGAGCGCATCCTGCGCCTGATGGCCGAGAAACGCGCCTCCGACGTGTACCTCACGGCGCACGCGCCGGCGATGATCAAGATCAACGGCCAGGTCATCCCCATCAACAGCCAGGTGCTGCCGCCCGAGGCCCCGCGCAACCTGCTGGCCGAGATCATTCCCGCCACGCGCATGGAAGAGCTGCTGGAGACCGGTGAGCTCAACATGGGCGTGCCACTCGACGGGCTGGGCAACTTCCGCGTGAGCGCCATGCGCCAGCGCGGCTCCATCGCGGTGGTGGTGCGCTATGTGCCGGGCGACATTCCCGCGCTGGACACGCTCAACGTCGCGCCGGTGCTGGCCGACCTGGTCATGGAAAAGCGCGGCCTGATCCTGATGGTGGGCGCCACCGGCGCGGGCAAGAGCACCACGCTGGCCGCCATGATCGACCACCGCAACGAGCGCGTCAGCGGCCACATTCTCACGGTGGAAGACCCGATCGAGTACACCTACCGCAACCGCAAGTCGGTGGTGAACCAGCGCGAGATCGGGCCAGATACCGCCTCGCTGCAGGTGGCGCTGAAAAACGCGCTGCGCCAGGCGCCCGACGTCATCCTCATCGGCGAGATCCGCGACCGCGAGACCATGTCGGCGGCCATCGCCTACGCGCAGTCGGGCCACCTGGTGCTGGCCACGCTGCACGCCAACAACAGCTACCACGCGCTCAACCGCATCCTCAGCTTCTACCCGGTGGAGGTGCGCCCCACCATGCTGGGCGACCTGGCCGCCGCGCTGCGCGCCATCGTCTCGCAGCGCCTGCTGCGCACCCAGCAGGGCAACGCGCGCGTGCCGGCCATGGAGGTGCTGCTCAACACGGCGCTGATCGCCGACCTGATCCAGAAGGCCGACTTCTCGGGCGTGCGCGAGGCGATGGAGAAATCGCTCGCCGAAGGCTCGCAGACCTTCGAGCAGGACCTGGCGCGCCTCATCCACGAAGGCCTCGTCACGCGCGAGGAAGGCCTGGCCCACGCCGATTCCCCCAACAACCTGCTCTGGCGCCTGCAGAACGATTTCGAGCACAGCCGCGCCAGTGGCTACGAGGCCGCCGAAGAAGAAGCCAGCGACGCGCCGTCGTTCACCGAGTTCACGCTCGACGTCAAATTCTGATGACCGATACCCTGCGTCTCGCCGAGGCGCTCATCGCCCTGCCCTCCGTCACCCCGCGCGACGCGGGCTGCCTCGATCTGATCGCGGCGCGCCTGCGCGCCATCGACTTCCAGTGCGAGCGCCTGGACAGCGGCCCCGACGACTTCCGTGTCAGCAACCTCTGGGCGCGACGCGGCAGCGGCCAGCGGCCCACGCTGGTGTTCGCTGGCCACACCGACGTGGTGCCCACCGGACCGCTGGAGGCCTGGGCCAGCGACCCCTTCGTGCCCAGCCACCGCGACAGCGCGCTGTACGGCCGCGGCGCGAGCGACATGAAGACCTCGATCGCCGCCATGGTCGTGGCCTGCGAGCGCTTCCTCGCCGAGCAGCCCGACCCCGCCATCGACATCGCCTTCCTGCTCACCAGCGACGAGGAAGGCCCCGCGCTGGACGGCACGGTGGTGGTCTGCAACGCCGCGAAGGCGCGTGGCGAGCGCCTGGACTGGTGCATCGTGGGCGAGCCCACCTCGGTCGAGCGCACCGGCGACATGATCAAGAACGGCCGGCGCGGCACGCTCAGCGGCAAGCTCACGGTCAAAGGCATCCAGGGCCACATCGCCTACCCGCACCTGGCGAAGAACCCCATCCACATGGCCGCCCCCGCGCTGGCCGAGCTGGCCGCCACCGAATGGGACCGCGGCAATGACTTCTTCCCGCCCACCAGCTGGCAGATCAGCAACATCCATGGCGGCACCGGCGCGAGCAACGTCATCCCCGGCACGGTGGTGATCGACTTCAACTTCCGCTTCAGCACCGAGCGCACGCCCGAGTCGCTGCAGGCGCAGGTGGTCGACATCCTGGCGCGCCATGGCCTGCACGCGGGCAGCGAGCACGACCTCGCCTGGACCCTGGGTGGGCGCCCCTTCCTCACCACCCCGGGCACGCTGGTCGACGCCGTGCGCGCCGCCATCCGCGAGGAAACCGGCATCGAGACCGAGCTCTCCACCACCGGCGGCACCAGCGACGGCCGCTTCATCGCGGCCGTGTGCCCGCAGGTGATCGAGCTCGGCCCGCCCAACGCCACCATCCACAAGGTCAACGAGCACGTGAAGCTCGCCGACATCGAACCCCTCACCGCGATCTACCGCCGCACGCTGCAGCACCTGCACGCGCAGGCGCGGCAGACCGCCTGACACCCACCGTGAACCTGCAAGAACTGATGGCCCGGGCCGAAGCCCGCCTGGCCAGCGCCAATCTGGCCTATGGCCACGGCACCACCAATGCCCACGACGAGGCCGCCTGGCTCGTGCTGTGGCGCCTGGGCCTGCCGCTCGACACCGACCTCGACGCACACGCCGCCGACACCGTGGACGCCGACGCGGCCGCCGCCGTCGATGCCTTGATCGAGCGGCGCATCGCCACGCGCGAGCCCGCCGCCTACCTCACGCAAGAGGCCTGGCTGCAGGGCGTGCCCTTTTATGTGGACCGCCGCGCCATCGTGCCGCGCAGCTTCATCGCCGAACTCATCGCCGACGGAGGCATCGACCCCTGGCTGAGCGACGACACCGTGCGCGTGCTGGACCTGTGCACCGGCAACGGCAGCCTGGCCGTGCTGGCCGCCCTGGCCTGGCCCGAGGTGCGCGTGACCGGCGCCGACCTGTCGACCGAGGCGCTGCAGGTCGCGCGCATCAACGTCGACCGGCACGGCCTGGCGGACCGCATCGCGCTCGTGGAAAGCGACGGCCTCGCGGCCTGCCCCGGCCCCTGGGACCTGATCCTCTGCAACCCACCCTACGTGAACGCGCACAGCATGGCCGAGCTGCCACCCGAGTTCCGGGCCGAACCCGCGCTGGCGCTGGCCGGCGGCGCCGACGGCATGGACTTCGTCCGCGCCCTGCTGCGCGACGCGCCCGCGCGCCTGAGCCCGCGCGGCGTGCTGGTGCTGGAGATCGGCCACGAGCGCGCGCACTTCGAAGCCGCCTTCCCCGCGCTCAACCCGGTCTGGCTGAGCACCAGCGCGGGCGACGACCAGGTGCTGCTGCTCACCCGCGACGCACTGGAGGCCGCATGATCGTCGTCCGCGATGTGGTGCTGCGCCGCGGCACCAAGGTGCTGCTCGACCGCGCCTCGCTCACCATCAACCCCGGCGAAAAAGTGGGCCTGGTGGGCCGCAACGGCGCCGGCAAGTCCAGCCTGTTCCGCCTGCTCGACGGCAACCTGCACGAAGACAAGGGCGAGTTCAGCGTGCCCGCGCAATGGCGCCTGGCCCAGGTCGCGCAGGACATGCCCGAGACCGAACTCGACGCCACCCGCTTCGTGGTCGAAGGCGACACCACCCTGCTCGCGGCCGAGCGCGAGGTGGCCGAGGCCGAGGCCAGCGGCGACGGCGAGCGCATGGCCCATGCCTACATGGCGCTCAACGACGCTGGCGCGCACGACGCCACCGCGCGCGCGCAGGCGCTCATCCTCGGCCTGGGCTTCCAGACCAACCAGCTCGATCGCCCGGTCAACAGCTTCTCTGGCGGCTGGCGCATGCGCCTGCAACTGGCGCGCGCGCTCATGTGCCCGAGCGAGCTGCTGCTGCTCGACGAACCCACCAACCACCTGGACCTGGACGCCCTGGTCTGGCTGGAGGCCTGGCTGGCGCGTTACCCCGGCACGCTGCTCGTCATCAGCCACGACCGTGAGTTCCTCGACGCGGTGACCAACGTGACCGTGCACATCGAGCACGCCCAGCTCAAACGCTACGGCGGCAACTACAGCCGCTTCGAGGACATGCGCGCCGAGCAGATGGCCCTGCAGCAGGCCGCGTTCTCGCGCCAGCAGGACAAGATCGCGCACCTGCAGAAATTCATCGACCGCTTCAAGGCCAAGGCCAGCAAGGCCAAGCAGGCCCAGAGCCGCGTGAAGGCGCTTGAGCGCATGGAGCGCATCGCCCCTGTGCTGGCCGACGCCGAGTTCAGCTTCGAGTTCAGCGAGCCGGCCAGCCTGCCCAACCCCATGCTGGTGCTGGACGGCGTGGACGTGGGCTACCCCGGCGATGGCGGCGAGCCGATCACCATCGTGCGCGGCATCCAACGCTCGGTGATGGCCGGCCAGCGCATCGGCATCCTGGGCGCCAACGGCCAGGGCAAGTCCACGGTGGTCAAGACCATCGCGCGCACGCTCGCCCCCCTCGCGGGCACGGTGACCGAAGGCAAGGGCCTGAACATCGGCTACTTCGCGCAGCAGGAACTCGACGTGCTGAGCCCGCGCGACAACCCGCTGGAGCACATGGTGCGGTTGGTGAAGGAGTGCAGCGCGCAAGGCCGCCTGAGCGGCCAGCCCACGCGCGAGCAGGACCTGCGCAACTTCCTCGGCATGTTCCAGTTCACCGGCGATCAGGTCTTCCAGGCCGTGGGCAGCATGAGCGGCGGCGAGAAGGCGCGCCTGGTGCTGTGCATGATCGTCTGGCAGCGCCCCAACCTGCTGCTGCTCGACGAACCCACCAACCACCTCGACCTGGCCACGCGCGAGGCCCTGTCCATCGCGCTCAACGAGTTCGAGGGCACGGTGATGCTGGTGAGCCACGACCGGGCCCTGCTGCGCGCCGTGTGCGACGAGTTCTGGCTGGTCTCGCGCGGCGCCCTGTCGCCTTTCGACGGCGACCTCGACGACTACCAGCGCCACCTCATCGAGATGGCCCGGCAGGCGCGCGAGGCGCAACGCGCCGCCGCGCGCGCCGAGGCCCCCGCCCCGGCCCCCGTGGCCGCGCCGGCGGAGGACCGCCGCGCGGACGCGCAGCGGCAGAAAGCCCTCACCGAGCGCCTGCGTCCGATCAAGAAGGAACTGGCCCAGGTGGAACAGCGCATGGCCGCGTTGGCCCAGGAGCGCGAGCGCCTGGAGGCCGAGCTGCTTGCCGCGCCCGAACCGGCGAAGCTGGCCGAACTGGGCAAGCGCCTGAAGGTGGTGGAGGCCGAGAACGGGACCGTCGAAGCGCGCTGGCTGGAGCTCAGCGAAGCCATCGAGCAAGCGCAGCAGGCCTGAGCCGCGCGTGCCCTAAGCGCGCTACAGTGGGTCCGGGCCGTCGAGAGGCGGTCCGTTCAACATCCCACAGGAGGCTCACACCATGATGTCCATTCTCGGCACCATCCTCATCGGTCTCGTCGCCGGCTTCGTGGCCCGCATGCTCAAGCCCGGCAACGACAGCATGGGCTGGATCATGACGGCCGTGCTCGGCATCGCCGGCTCCTTCCTGGCGAGCTACCTCGGCGCCGCCATGGGCTGGTACGCCCCGGGCCAGGCGGCGGGCTTCATCGCCTCCGTGGTCGGCGCGATCGTGATCCTGGTGATCTGGGGCATGTTCAAGAAGTGAGGCCCTGGCGCCGCGGCCCTCGCGGCGCCGCAGCGGGCCATCGCCGCGGCACAAAGAAAAAGGCCCTGGTCTCACGACCAGGGCCTTCCTGTTGGTGGTAGGACGTGGCAGGCTCGAACTGCCGACCAACGGATTAAAAGTCCGCTGCTCTACCAACTGAGCTAACGTCCCACACGCTTCACAACTTGCGTATCGCTTGCTGCGAAGCCTCAGATTATAGCGTGGTTTCGATGGCTCTCTGAAGGCCGATCGCTTTTTTCTTGCGATGCGTTCGCCAGGGTGTCGAGCAGCCAGCCCGCGGCGCACAGGCCGAAGGTCGCGGTGACCGTGACCACCGAGCCGAAGCCGTGGCAGTTCAGCGAACCATCGCCACCATCGAGCCCACACGACGGGTCCGGCGGCGCCACCGCTTCGCGGCTGAACACGCAGACCGTGTCCATGCGACCCTGGCGCGCGCCGCCGTGGTGCTTGCGCAGGCGGTAGCGCAGTTGTGCCAGCAAGGGGTCGTGCGTGACCTCGGCCAGGTCCGCCAGCTGCACCGCCTCCGCGCGGCGCTTGCCGCCGGCCGCGCCCACCGCCACGAATGGCACCCGCTCGGCGCGGGCCCAGGCAGCCATCGCTGTCTTGGCGCGCACCTGGTCGCAGGCGTCGATGAGGCCGTCGGGTCGCTGGCCTCGCAGCAGGCCAGGCCAGTTCTCGGGCGTCACGAAGTCGTCCACCAGGTCCAGTTCGATGCCGGGATGAAAGCCCAGGATGCGGTCCCGCAGGGCCTCGATCTTGGCCTGGCCCAGCGTGGCGTCCAACGCATGCACCTGGCGGTTGATGTTGGATTCGGCGACGTGGTCGAGGTCGATCAATGTGAGACGGCGCACGCCGCTGCGCGCCAGCGCCTCGGCCGCCCAGGAGCCCACGCCCCCCAGGCCCGCCACCACGCAATGCGCGTCGAAGATTCGCTGCGCGCCTTGCACGCCGTAGAGCCGCCGCAGCCCGCCGAAGCGGCGCTCGAAGCGCTCGGCGTCCAGCGGATTCACCCCGCGCGCTCCAGCAACCACATCTGGAATTTGAAGCCCAGCACCGCGCCACCCACGATGCCCGCGACCGCGATGGCACTCAAGAGGCTGAGCGTGGACAGGCCGGAAAGCCCTTGGCCCACGGTGCACCCCAGGGCCGTGACCCCCCCCACACCCATGAGCGCCGCGCCCACGAGGTGCAGCGCGGTGTCGCGCGTGTCGCGGAAGCCTTCCCAGCGGAAGCTGCGCTCGATGAGCGCACAGAGAAAAGAACCCGCAACCACGCCGAACACGGTGACGACACCGAAGGTCAGCACCTTGCTCTTGTCGCTGAAGAAGATGAACCAGTCGAGCACGTAGGCCATCGGCGCGGTGAAGGTCAAGGCCTCCATGCGGCCGCTGTTGCTGCCCGTGTAGACAGGCTCCAACGTTTCCGGGTGCTCCGGCAGGAAGCCCAGGTGGCCGCTCACCCACCACATGCCCACGATGGTGAGACCGATGCCGATCCCCGCGAGCAGGTTGTTGCCGGTGCGGAAATCCGCGCTGCGCAGGCACCAGGCGATCAGCACGACGCCGATCACCAGCGCGCACAGCAGGCCCACCAGGCCCGGCTCCATGCCCAGGGCCTTGGCCACCCAGGTGGGCAGCGCCGAGCCCGACGGCAGCTCAAGGCTCACGCGGTCGACGGTGTTGACGCGCACCACGCCGAAGATGCCGCGCAGCGTCATGAACGCGGCCAGTCCCATGACGAAGAACACCACCAGCGACTTCAGGCTGCCGGCGCCGATGCGCACCAGCGTCTTGCTGCCGCAGCCCGAGGCCAGCACCATGCCAAAGCCGAACAGGGAGCCCCCCACCAGGGCCGAGAGCCAGAGGAAGCGGCTGCCGGTGTAGAGCGACTGGCTGGTGTCGATCCAGCCCAGCCAGCCCATGCCGTAAAAGCCGATGGCCGCCACGCCCACGGCCATGACCCACATGCGCATGCGGGTCCAGTCGCCCATGTTCACGATGTCGCTGATCGCGCCCATGGTGCAGAAATGGGTGCGCTGGGCGATGAAACCGAACACCGCGGCCACGCCGAAGGCGGCCCACAGCACGGTCTGGTTCAGGGATTGCAGGGTGGCGAGTTCGTCCATAGGGCCGCGATTGTAGGGGCGGCCCCATGGTCCCTCACTTCAGTCG
>NZ_MKSS01000206.1:0-11458 GCF_001897365.1 Hydrogenophaga sp. 70-12 | reverse complement strand
TGGTGAGCGTGACGCCGCTGGCGTTGAGGAAGGCCGCGCCGTCGACCTGGATGCCCGAGGGGTTGGCGATGACCACCTCGGCGCGCTGGCCGGCCACTTCAATCGGGCCCTTGAGCCAGCTGGGGTCGCTGGAGTTGACTTCGTTGAGGATGATGCGCGCGCCACCCGTGGCCAGCCAGGGGTTGCCCGCCACCCAGCCGCCCAGCTGGGTCTGCGCCTGGCCGCGGCTGTTGTTCAGGATCGCCCCCGCGGCGCCCACATCGAACTGGCGGTAGCTGTTGCGGCTGACACCCGCCGCACTGGGCGTCTGGATGTTGACCAGTGCCACGCCCTGGCCCGCCGACAGCACCGTCGGCCGCTGGCGCCCCGGCGCCCCAGGGTCGGCCACGATCTGCGGCCAGGCTGGCGTACCGATCGACCAAGCACCCATGGCCACGGCCACCGCCATGGCCATGCGCTGAAACACCATGCGCTGGCGCGTCTTGCTGCTCATCCCCTGCCCCCTGATGCGAGTCACAACGCCGCGCCATGGGCACGGAATGCACGATCACATCAGCGCGAGGCAGAACGCCGAATACCGCCTCAACAGTAGTTGGGGAAAGCTTGAGGGATTCTTGAGGCCAGTCGCACGCCCCGCCCACTGTCGGGGACGGGTTCCATCACAACTCACTCACGGGGTGTTGCGCACCCCGTCGCGCTCACTGGCGCGGCGCGGTGGTCGCAGGCGCGCTGCTGCCCGGCGGCGGCGTCACGACGTTCGAGGGCTGAACGGACGGCTCCGGCGCCAGTCGCTTCAGCTCTTCTTCGGTCAGCACCTCGAATACGCGCACCACGCGCTGCACGCCGTCCACGTTGCGGGCCACGTGGGTGGCGCGCTCGGCTTCCTTGGCGGTGACACGGCCCATCAGATACACCACGTTGTTGGTGGTGGTGACCTTGATGGCGGTGGTGGGGATGTCGCGCGCGTCCACGAAGCCCGCCTTGACGCGGCCCGTGATCAAGGTGTCGGTGGTGCGCTGCGAGAAGCCCGGCGAGTTGATCACCTGCAACTCGTTGACGATGCTGCGCACGTTGTCCACGCCCGAGACGATGCTCTGGGCCTCGGCCTTGGTGGCCTCGTTCTGCACCTCGCCGGTGAGCAGCACCTGGCGGTTGTAGCTGTTGACGTAGACATTGGCGCGCCCGCCCAGCTGATCGCGGATGCGGCTGCCGGCGCGCATTTCGATGGTCTGGTCCTCCAGCTGCGTGGCCGAGCTGCGGCGGTCGGAGGCCACCAGCGCGGTGCCCACGGCCGCGCCGCCCAGCACCAGCGGCGCGCAGGCGGACAGCACGAGCGACAGGCCGACAGCCCCCAGCACGGCGGTGCCCAGGCGGGTTCGGTTCGCGGAAGGTCGGGTCGTGGTCATGCGGGGTTCTCCGTGTCGATGGGGGTGGAATCGGGCAGGCCGAGCAGTTGGGCGTCGAGGCCGTCGGCCAGGCAGTGCAGCACCAGCAGTTGCACCTCGAGCACGCGCGAGGCTTGCTCGTGGGGGACGCCAATGTGCACGTCGGTGTCGCGCAGCAGGGCGGCCACGCGGCCACCGCGCGCGCCGGTCAGGGCCACCACGGTCATCTCGCGCTCGTGCGCGGCCTCGATGGCGGCCACCAGGTTGCCGGCCTGGCCGTCGGTGCTGAAGACCAACAGCACGTCGCCCGCGAGACCCAGGGCATGGATCTGGCGCGCGAAGACCTGTCGGCCGTCGAAATCGTTGGCGATGCCGGTGAGCACAGCGGCGTCGGCCGACAGGGAGTGCGCGGCCAGGCCGGGGCGGTCGCGCTCGTGGCGGCCCAGGATGTGCACCACGAACTGCTGGGCCAGCGCGGCACCGGCGCCGTTGCCGCAGGCCAGCACCTTGCCACCGCCCGTGAGGCCGGCCAGCAAGGCCGACACCGCGCCCTCGACCAGAGGGGCGAGCACCGGCGCGCTCTGGTACTTGAGGTCGGCGCTGTCGATGAATTGCTGTTGAATGCGCTGCACGAGCATGGGCGCGATGATAGCCGTGGGCCTCGTGTCAAAAAGAAAACGGATCGCTGGCGTCGAATGCCGCGCGCAGCCATTGAAGCTCCCCGCCGTCGCCGTGGATGAGCACGGCGTCGAAGCGTGCACGTGGCATGGACCGCTGCCGCGCCAGAAAGTGCCGCGCCGCGAACACGATGCGCCGGCGCTTCGTGGCATCGATGCTCGCGGCCGCTCCGCCATAGGCCCCTGATCGGCGCTGGCGCACCTCGACGAAGACCAGCGTGCCGTCGGGCTCCCGCATAATCAGATCGATCTCGCCGCCGCCGCGCCCGGGCGTGCGGAAGTTGCGCTGCACCAAGCTCAGCCCCTGGCCTTGAAGGTGCGCCAAGGCCCTGTCCTCGGCCCGCTGGCCGGTCTCGCGCGCCGGCTTCGGCGCCCCTGATGGAAACCACCGCACGTGTCACCCCCTGCCCTTGAACTGCTCCACGCCGCGCGCGCCGCGGCGGGTGCGCAGCATTTTCCGCAGGGCGCGCTGTACATGCTGGCCACCCCTATCGGGAACCGCGCCGACATCGGCCTGCGCGCCCTGCACGTGCTCGACCTGGCCGACTGCGTGGCCTGCGAGGACACGCGCCACACCGCCGCGCTGCTGCAGTCCTATGGGCTGCACAAGCCGCTGATCGCGGCGCATGAGCACAACGAGAGCGAGGCCGCGGTGCGCGTCGTCGCCCTGCTGCGCGAAGGCCAGCGCGTGGTGTACGTGAGCGACGCCGGCACGCCCGGCGTGAGCGACCCCGGCGCGCGCCTGGTGGCCGCCGTGCGCGACGCCGGCCTGCGCTGCGTGCCGGTGCCCGGCCCCAGCAGCCTGACAGCGCTGCTGAGCGTGAGCGGCCACACGGGCTGGGACGGCGGTTTCCGCTTCGCCGGCTTCCTGCCGGCCAAGGGCGCGGAGCGTCAGCGCGGGCTGCAAGCCATCGCCGATGACCCACAGGCCTGTGTCCTGCTCGAAGCGCCGCACCGCATCGAGGCGCTGGCACGCGACCTGGCCGCGGCCCTGGGGCCCCGCCCGATCACGCTGGGGCGCGAACTGACCAAGCAATTCGAGGAGGTGGTGCACCTGGCGGCCCACGCCTTGCCGGGCTGGCTGGCGGGCGACGCGAACCGCATCCGCGGCGAGTTCGCGCTGCTGGTGCACCCGCGCGAGGGTTCATCCCCCGAGGACGACGCCTTGCCCGAGGCCGCCCTGCGCGTGCTCGACCGCCTGCTCGCGGACCTGCCACTCAAGGCCGCCGTGAAAGCGGCCGCCGACATCACCGGCGCGCCGCGCAACGCGCTGTACGAGGCGGCGCTGGCGCGCCGCGCGCCACCGCCTCAGGGCTGAGGCCGGCGCGGCTCCTCGACCTCGCGCGCATCCACGTCCACCACCTCGCCGCGCGGCGCAGCGCCCGGCGCGGCCGGGCCAGCGCGCCACACGCCCTGCGAGTACTGGCGCGAACGCTCGCGCATGCGGCCGAACACCACCAGCGGCGCCGGCCGGCGCCCGGTGAACAAGACCCACAACGACATGCCCGCCACGGCGAGCACCGAGGCCAGCAACAGGCTCACCAGGAAGACCGCCGCGGCCAGGCCCAGCGCCAGGCGCAGTGCAAAGCCGACGACGCGGCCCAGCAGATCGGCAACAGGATTCATGGGTGAGAGAGCGGATGGGGTCACGTGAGTTCCGGCGTCCCGCGGCGGAAATGCGGGCGAATCCGGCACCTGGGGGCGGGCACGGCCATTGCAAGGCCCGCCCGTCGGCGGCATTCGTTCGCCACCAGGGACTGCTATTCTCCCCCACGCCCATGAAATCGACCCTGACCCGAACCTTCCTGCGCGGCCTGATCACCTTCCTGCCGGCCGCCCTCACGCTGTACGCGCTGTACCTGCTGGTGGTGTGGACCGAATCGCTGACGCGCGCGCTCATCAGCCCCTTCGTCGGCGACTTCTACCTGCCGGGCCTGGGCATCGTCATCGTGGCGGCGCTGATCTTCGGCCTGGGTGTGCTGGTCTCGCGCCCCGAGGTCGCGCGCGTGCTCTCGGTGGTGGAGCTGCCCTTCACCAACCTGCCGGTGGTCAAGAGCATCTACTCCTCGCTGAAGAACTTCGCCGACTACTTCGCCCCGCACGACAAGGACCACCCGCAGCAGCAGGTGGTCCTGCTGCGCGCACCGGGCGGCGAGATGTCCATCGTCGGCCTGGTGACGCGGCAAAACTTCAGCGGTCTGCCCGGCGCGCTCGGTGAACTCGATCAGGTGGCCGTCTACCTGCCCATGGGCTACATGATCGGCGGCTACACGGTGTTCGTGCCGCGCAGCTGGGTCACGCCGGTCGAGATGTCGGTGGAAGAGGCCATGCGCTCTTCGCTGATCGCCTGGATGGCCTCGGCCCGCGACAACGGCCGCGAGGCCGCGCCCGACACCCCGCCCCCACCGGGGCGCGAACCCTACTGATACGAGGCGGCGCGCGGAACTCACCGGCCACCCGCGCTTCGAAACCGCCATGGCCACCCCCACTCCCGCCCGCACCCGCCGCTCCCTGCTGCTTGGCAGCGCCGCGCTGATCGCCGCCCCCGGCTGGCTGAGCCCGGCCATCGCGCAAGGCGGCCTGCGGCCCACGCCCCCCCAGACCGAGGGCCCCTTCTACCCCGTGGCGCTGCCCGCCGACACCGACGCCGACCTGCTGCGCAACGGCCAGGTGCGCTACGGCAAGGGCCAGGCCGCCTGGGTCGAGGGCACGGTGGTCGATCTGGACGGTCGGCCCCTGCGGGGCGCGGTGGTCGAGATCTGGCAATGCGATGCGGACGGGCACTACCACCACCCGGGCGACGGCGACCGCGCCGATCCGGCCTTCCAGGGCTTCGGCCGCGCGGCGCTGGACCGCGAGGGCCGCTACCGCTTCCGCGCCCTGCGCCCCGTGCCGTACACCGGGCGCACGCCGCACATCCACGTGAAGGTGAAACTGGACCGCATGGAGCTGCTCACCACCCAGCTCTACGTGCAGGGCGACCCCGGCAACCCGCGCGACGGCCTCTGGCGCCGGCTGGACGAGGCCGCCCGCGCGGCGCTCACCCGGCCGTTCACGCCCGACGGCGATGGCGTGAAGGCCACATTCCCCATCGTCGTCCAGGCCTGATGGAGCGCCGATAGCATCGGCGTCCACCATGGACTCACTCACCCAGATCGCGCTCGGCTCCGCCGTCACCATGGCCGTCATGGGCCGGCGCACCGCCGCCTGGAAGCCCGCCCTGTGGGGCGCCATCGCCGGCACCCTGCCCGACCTCGACGCCTTCATCGACCACGGCGACGCCGTGCTCAACATGGTGTTGCACCGGGGCGAGTCGCACGCGCTGTTCTACCTCACGCTGTTCGCGCCGCTGCTGGCCTGGGGGGTGTCGCGCCTGCACGGCGAGGGCGCGCTGTTTCGGCGCTGGTGGCTGGCCCTGTGGCTGGCCCTGGTCACGCACCCGCTGCTGGACACCATGACGGTCTATGGCACGCAGTTGCTGCTGCCCTTCAGCAACCACCCCTTCGGCGTGGGCAGCGTGTTCATCATCGACCCGGCGTACACCCTGCCCCTGATCGTGGGCGTGGTGTGGGCGCTGTCGGCGCCGCGCACCGGGCTCAGGGCCAACGCCATCGGGCTGCTGCTGAGCAGCGCCTACCTGGCGTGGAGCGTGGCGGCGCAGCACCACGTGGCCCAGGTGGCGCGCGACTCGCTGCGCCAGCAGGGCATCGCGGCCGATCGACTGCTGGTGACACCGGCGCCCTTCAACACCGTGCTCTGGCGGGTGGTCACCGTGGGCCCCACGCAGTACGCCGAGGGCCACTACTCGCTGCTCGACGAAGGCCGCGCGATCGACTGGCGCCGCTACACCCGCGGCGCCGCGCTGGCCGAGCGCCACGCCGGCGTCGAGGGCCTGCGGCGCATGGCCGCGTTCACCCACGGCTTCTTCCGCGTCCTGGAAGACGGGGGCCGGCTCTACGTGACCGACCTGCGCATGGGCCAGGAGCCGCACTACACCTTCCACTTCGACCTCGGCACCGAAGCCGAGCGGGCGAACGGGCCGCGCGCCTCGCGCCTGCAAGGCATGCGCATCGACGTGGCGCAGGGCCTGGACTGGTTGTGGCGCCGGCTGTGGGGCGAGCGGGTGGCGCCACCGGGGTTGCGGGCCCAGGCCGACTGAGCGCCGGCTACAGCAGCCACTCGATGGGCAGCAGCGACAACAGGCCGATCCAGGCGCTGCGCCCCAGGCCGACGCCGGGCTCGCGGTTGTGGCGGATCTCGCGCCCGCCTTCGCCGCGCTCGATCCAGACCAGGCCGCCCTGCCCGTCCAAGCGCACCGCGTAGGCGGCGGCCGGGATCTCGCGCCCGAACGCGCGCTCCACCGCCTGGGCCATGGCCGGGCTGTCGATGATGAAGCCGAGTTCGGTGTTGAGCCGCACCGAGCGCGGATCGAAGTTCATGGAACCCACGAATACGCGCTGGCCGTCGATGGCGAAGGTCTTGGCGTGCAGGCTGGAGCCCGAGCTGCCCATCAGGCCGGAGCGGCCGGGCACCGTGGCGCCGCGCCGCATTTCATACAGCTCCACGCCCGCGCGCAGCAGCGCCTGGCGGTGGCGCGCGTAACCCGAGTGCACCGCGGACACGTCGGTGGCCTCCAGCGCATTCGTCAGGATGCGCACGCGCACACCGCTGGCGGCCAGCCGGGCGAACACGTCCACGCCCGCGTCGGTGGGCACGAAGTACGGCGACACCAGATCCAGCGAGGCCCGCGGCGGGCGCGCCAGGATGCGGCGCAGCTGGTGGGCCAGCAGGTCCTGGTCGCGCGCCTGTCCCAGGCCTTTGCGCGGGTCGTCGCTGACCATCTCCACCTGGGCCCACAAGGGCTCCAGGGTGCCCGCCAGCAGATCGGGCAGGAAGCGCGACGCGCGCAGGGCCTCGGAGAAGCGCGCGGCGCGCGGATCCTGGCGCGCCAGCGCCTCGCTGTCCGGGCGCGCGTCGGCCGCGCGCCCGGCCGGCACGATGCGATCGATGGGGTAGGACGAGCCGCTGGCCCAGTAGCGGTCGAAGTCCGCCGACAGGTCGGGCAGCACCGCGCCGGTGGCCAGCACGTCGAGGTCGGCGAAGAGCACGCCATCGGTGGCGCCGAAGTATTCGTCGCCCACGTTGCGCCCGCCCACGATGGCGGCCTGGTTGTCGGCGATCAGCGCCTTGTTGTGCATGCGCCGGTTGGCGCGCGAGAAGTGCGTGAGGTAGCCCAGGGCCTTGGGGTGGCGCACCGAAAACGGGTTGAACAGCCGCACCTCGATGCCGGGGTGGGCGTCGAGCGCCAGCAGCGTGGCGTCCATGGACTGGCCGTTGTCGTCCAGCAGCAGGCGCACGCGCACGCCGCGCGCGGCCGCCTGGCGCAGTTCGTCCAGCAGGGCGTGGCCGGTGATGTCGTCGCGCCAGATGTAGTACTGCACGTCCAGCGTGCGCTCGGCGGCGCGCGCCAGCAGCATCCGCGCCGCGAAGGACTCCAGCGCGTCCTCCAGCGCCAGGATGCCCGACTGCCCCGGGTGGGCCGCCGCCTGCGGCGCCAGGGCGCGGCCCAGTGCGGTGCCGGCCGCTTCGGCCGGCGCCAGGGCATGGGATTCGGTCCGCCCGTCCAGCGGGGGCAGCGCGCAGGCCGGCAGCAGGACGGACAGCATGGCGATCAGGCCGGCGGTGGCGGCGCGGCGCAGGCGGGCGGGGCCAGGTGTCGCACGCACGTCGCTCAGGTCAGCAGCAGCGCGAGGGCGATGATGGCCACGCCGATGACCAGGTTGACCAGCACCCATTGGCGGATCGAGGCCATCGCCGCGCCGGCGGCCGGCCAGTCGCTGGCCGCCACGGCGCGCGACAGGCGCTTGAACAGGGCGAAACGGATGTGGCCGAAGATGGCGATCATCAGGATGCCCAGTGCGCCCATGAGGGTCCAGTCCAGCGGCATGGCGAAGTTCACGCCCGCCTGCACCGACTCCTTGGCCACGCGGCCGATCATCCACAGGCCGGTGACCAGCGCCAGCAGCGCGGCCACCAGCACGCCCCGGAAGAAGCGCTGCATCACCGCGTGCAGCAGGCGCAGGCGTTCGGGCGGCGGCAGCACCGTCACGGAAGGCCGCAGGCAGACGTGCGCGAAGGCCATGCCGCCGACCCAGAAGACGATGGCGAGCACGTGGAGGAGTTTGAGGACGGCGTAGAGCATGGCGATCGGGTGGAGAGGGGAAGAAAGCGGCCGGCGGTGGGCCCGGGGCATCGTAGCAAAGGGCGTTCGGCGCGGCGGCCCGGCCCGAGTCGGTGATATCGTGCGCGGCGCCGCCGTCACCCCTATCGTTCAGGAGACCCCAGCAGATGCCGTCGATCAGCCCCCTGTTGCGCAGGGCCATGGCCTTGCTCGCCCTTGGAAGCCTGGCCGCCTGCGGCGGCAACTCCTCTCCCTCACCAGGCCCGGCCCCCGCCCCCGCGCCCCCGCCCGCACCGGCGACCACGCTCAGCCTCAGCGTGTCGCAGCTGGCGCTGGCGGTGTCGGGCACCGCACGAACGCTCACCATCACCAATACCGGTGCCAACGCCGCGCTGAACCTGGCCCTGAACACCACGGGCCTGCCCGCGGGCACCAGCCAGATCTCGACCTGCGGCGCCACGCTGGCGGCGGGCGCCAGTTGCACCGCCACCGTCACGCCCGGCGCCACGCCCACGGCCGCACCAGGCAACGCCGCCCCGACGTCCGCCTTGCTCGAGGTGGAGGGCAGCAACACCAACAGCGTGAACGCGGCGCTCCAGGTGATCACCTTTGGCAGCTGGTACCAAGGCGGCTGGGTGTTCGACCTTGACGACACCACCGTCGCCAGCGGCAGCGTCGGCGGCAAGGTCGCCGCGCCCAGCGACGCCACGCCGATGGGCGACTGGGGCCCTGCCAGCCTCATGGGCGCCAGCAGCCTGACCGACGGCGCCAGCAACACCAACCAGATCGTCATGGCCGTGGGCGCCATCCCGTCCGCGGCGGGCCGTTGCCAGGACAGCGCTGCGAGCGGGTTCTCCGACTGGTACCTGCCCGCCATCTGCGAACTGGGCTACACCTTCGGTGGTGGCGTCTGCGGCACGCAGGCGGCGCCGCTGCTCGCGGGCAACATGCAGAGCCGCCTGAAGGAGAACGGCGACATCGGCGGCATCGCCGACAGCTGGTACTGGAGCTCCAGCGAGGCCGCGGCCTCGCCCACCACCTCCGCGCACCTGCACCGTTTCGACCCCACGCTGACGCAGCAGGCCATCGTCAACAAGGTGAACGTTTTCCCGGCCCGCTGCGCCCGCGCCCTCACCCCCTGAGCGGCCTCACACGTCGGCCGTCACCCCCGCCTGCCGCCGCTGCAGGCGGTAGGGTGGCAGGCCCTGCAGCATGCGCCGGCCATAGCCCTGGCGCAGCAGGCGGCCGTCGTAACAGACCACGGTGGCCTCGTCGGTCTCGGTGCGCAGCGCGCGCCCGGTCCACTGCAGCAGGCGCGCGCCGGTGGCGGGCACCACGAGTTCGCTGAACGGGTCGCGGCCCTGGCTCTTGAGCCATTCGGCGCGCGCCTGGCCCACCGGGTCGCTGGGCGAGGCGAAGGGCAGCTTGGTGATGAACACCCATTCGCACAGCTCGCCCGGCAGGTCCAGGCCTTCGCCGAAGGACTGCAGGCCGAACAGGATGGAGGCCTCGCCCTCGCCCACGCGCTGCGCGTGCCGCTTGAGCAGCACCGTGCGCGAGGCCTCGCCCTGCGCCAGCACGCGCTCGCGCAGGCGCGCGTGCTCGCCACGCTCCAGCAACTGCTGGGCCGATCGCATCTGCGCGCGCGAGGTGAACAGCACCAGCGCGCCGCGCTTCACCTCGCGCAGGTCGGCCAGCAGCAGGTCCAGCATCTCGCGCGTGTAGCCGTCCACGTCCTTGGGGTCGGCGCGGGTCTGCACCACCACCAGGCGGCCTTGTTTCGCGTGGTCGAAGGGGCTCTGCACCTCGCGCGTGGCCACGGCGGCGTCCCAGGCCAGACCGGCCTCGTGCAGGAAGTGGTCGAAGCCGCCGCAGGTGACCAGCGAGGCCGAGGTGACCACCGCGCCGCGCACCTGGCGCCACAGGTGGCCGCTGAGCAGGCTGCCCGGTTGCAAGGGACAGGCGTGCGCGCTCATGGCCACCATGCCGCGCTCCACGCGGGCCTCGATCCACTTGGCCTGCGGTGGCGCACCCTCGCTGGCCAGCAGCAGCCACTGGCTGGTGGTGTCGTGCAGGCTTTGCAGGCGCGGCGCGAAGCGGCCGATGCGCGCGTAGTGCTCGGCGCAGCGCGCGGCCTCGCCGGGGTTGTCGCGCGCGTTGGCGCGCAGCTGCGTGGCCAGGGCCTCGGCCAGCTTGAGCAGGCGCTGGGCGTGCCCCTGCAGTTGGGCCAGGGGCTCGGCCCAGCCGGCCGGCAGGGCGCCCGCGTCCAGGCGGTGCACCAGCGGCGGCGCTTCGGCCGGGTGTTCGCGCACGGCCGGGCCGAGCAGGTCCATGCCCAGGCGCGCCAGATCGGCCAGCGCCGCCTTGGCGCCGCGCGTGGCCTCGGCCAGGTCCAGGTCGTGGCGGTGCGCGATGGCGCGCGCGACCTCCTCGAAGGCCTTGGGCAGGGGGTCGAGCCAGCCGGTGCGCATCAGGTCCATCTGCGACGTGAACTGGCCCTGGGCCACCGAGGGCAGGTGGTGCGCTTCGTCCAGCACCAGGTAGCAGTCGGCCGGCGCGGGCAGCGCGTGCAGGCCCAGGGTGGACAGCAGCAGGTCGTGGTTGACCACGATCACCTGCGCCTGCGCCAGCCGGTTGCGCGACTGGTAGTAGCTGCAGCTGTTGTAGGCCGGGCAGTGGCGCGCGGTGCAAGTGTGGCGCTCGGCCGCCACCGGCGCCCAGAGGGCGGGATCGGGCGGTTCGTCGAGGCGGTCGCGGTCGCCGTTCCAGTCGCCTTGGTCGAGCGCGATGGTCCACTGCGCGTACTGGCGCGCGCGCTGCGCCCAGTCGTCCTTCGCGGCGCCGCTGGCTGGGCCGGCGCCCTCCTCGCCGAACAGGTCGGCGTCCTGCGCCTCGCCGCCGGCCAGCTGGTCCAGCTTGAGCCGGCAGACGTAGCGCCCGCGCCCCTTGGCCAGGGCGTAGGCAAAGGGCTGGGGCAGCAGCGCGGCCAGCGCGGGCAGGTCTTTGTTGATGAGCTGTTCTTGCAGCGCCACGGTGGCGGTGCTGATGAGCACGCGCTTTTGCTGCGCCAGTGCCAGCGGGATCACCGTGGCCGCGTAGGCCGCCGACTTGCCCACGCCGGTGCCGGCCTGCACCACGGCGATGCCGCGCTCGGGCGCGCCGGCCTCGCCCGAGACGCTGTCGTCGCCCAGCTTCACGCCGGCCAGGGTTTCGGC
>NZ_MKSS01000205.1:0-14160 GCF_001897365.1 Hydrogenophaga sp. 70-12 | reverse complement strand
GCCATGCGCGCGGGCCAGATCGACGCCATCAGCAACCTCGACCCGGTCATCACCCTGCTGCAGCGCTCGGGCGACCTGAAGATCGTCTCGGACACGCGCATCGTGAGCGAGGCCGAGAAGGTGTTCGGCGGCCCTATGCCCGCGGCCTGCCTGTACTGCCCGCAGCCCTTCATCGACAAGAACCCGAACACCGTGCAGGCCATGGCCAACGCCATCGTGCGCGCCAACAAGTGGATCCAGAAGGCCGGCGCGGGCGACATCATCAAGGTGGTGCCCGAGAGCTACCTGCTCGGCGACCGCGCGGTCTACATCGACGGCTTCCTGGCCGCGCAGAAGGCGCTGTCGCCCGACGGCCTGTTCCCCACCAAGGGCCCCGAGACCGCCTTCCGGGCCCTGGGCAGCGTGGACGCCGCCATCGCCAAGGCCAAGCTCGACCTGAGCGCGGTCTACACCAACAGCTTCGCGCAGAAGGCCAACGCCAAGTACCCGAAAGGCTGAGATGTCGGCACCAGCGATCGAACTGCAGGGCGTCGCCTGCACCTTCATCAGCAAGGACGCCCCAGGCCAGCGCTACACCGCCGTCGACCAGGTGGACCTGCGGGTCGGCGCGGGCGAGTTCGTGAGCGTGGTGGGCCCCACCGGCTGCGGCAAGAGCACGCTGCTCAACGTCGCGGCCGGCCTGCTGGAGCCGAGCAAGGGCAGCGCGCGCATCTTCGGCGAGCCGCTCAAGGGCATCAATTCGCGCGCGGGCTACATGTTCCAGGCCGAAAGCCTGATGCCCTGGCGCACCGCGCTCGAGAACGTGATGGCCGGCCTGCAGTTCCGCGGCGTGGGCGCCGCCCAAGCGCGTGAACAGGCCGACGGCTGGCTGCGCCGCGTCGGCCTGGGCGGCTTCGGCGACCGCTACCCGCACCAGATGAGCGGCGGCATGCGCAAGCGCGCCAGCCTGGCGCAGACCCTGGTGCTCGACCCCGACATCATCCTCATGGACGAGCCCTTTTCGGCCCTGGACATCCAGACGCGCCAGCTGATGGAGAACGAGGTCCTGCAGCTGTGGTCGGGCGACGAGCGCCGGGCCGCACCCAGCTCGGCGCGCGCCCCCTCGGGGGAGCAGCGCGAAGCGCCAGGGGGCCATGCCCGCAAGGCGGTGCTTTTCATCACCCACGACCTGGACGAAGCCATCGCCATGAGCGACCGCGTGGTGGTGATGTCGGCCGGCCCCGCCAGCCGCCCCATCGGCGACTTCACCATCGACATGCCGCGCCCGCGCGACGTGGCCGAGGTCAAGACCACGCCGCGCTTCCTCGAACTGCACGCCGCCATCTGGGCCGTGCTGCGCGACGAGGTGCTCAAGGGCTACCAGCAACAACTGCGCAAGGCCGCCTGAGCGCGGCCCTTCACCGCCCCGTCATCGCATGTGGAAGTTCATCAAGCCCCGTCCGGGCAACCTCACCCTGTGGCAGCTGGCGCTGCTGGTGCTCATCTTCGTGTTCTGGCACGTGATGACCACGCCCGGCCTGGTGCCGACCTTCATGTTCGACAACGACCGCCAGGCCGCGTTCTTCTTCGGCGAGCCGCTGAAGATATTCGCCCGCATCTGGGCCTGGTTCGTCGGCGACGCCGACATCTACGTGCACCTGTGGATCACGCTGGCCGAGACGCTGATGGCCTTCGGCATCGGCGCCGTCACGGGGCTGGCGGGCGGGCTGTGGCTGGCGCTGTCGCCCATGGCCTCGGCCATCCTGGAGCCCTACATCAAGGCGCTCAATTCCATGCCGCGCATCATCCTGGCGCCCATCTTCGCGGTCTGGTTCGGCCTGGGCATGGGCTCCAAGGTGGCGCTGGGCGTCACGCTGGTGTTCTTCATCGTCTTCTTCAACGTCTACCAGGGCGTGAGGGAGGTGAGCCCGGTGGTGCTGGCCAACGCGCGCATGCTGGGCGCCAGCCAGAAGCAGCTGCTGCGCCACGTCTACCTGCCCAGTGCCACGAGCTGGGTGTTCAGTTCCCTGCACACCAGCGTGGGCCTGGCCTTCGTGGGCGCGGTGGTGGGCGAGTACCTGGGCTCCTCGCAGGGCGTGGGCTACCTCATCCTGCAGGCCGAGGGCCAGTTCGACATCAACACGGTGATGGCGGGCATCCTGGTGCTCACCGCCTTCGCGCTGGTGCTGGACGCGATGGTGGGGCGCATCGAGAAGCGGTTGATGAAGTGGCAGCCCAAGGCCGGGGAAACGGAGAAGCTGTAAGCGTCCGGCCCGCGGCCGGAACGCGGTGGGTGGCGCGGCCTCAGTCGGGTCTTCGCAGCACCTGGCCTGGGCGCGCCCCGGTGGCCT
The DNA here is from genome assembly GCF_001897365.1 of Hydrogenophaga sp. 70-12. NCBI lineage: Bacteria > Pseudomonadati > Pseudomonadota > Betaproteobacteria > Burkholderiales > Comamonadaceae > Hydrogenophaga > Hydrogenophaga sp. 70-12. The sequence continues at coordinate 11,830 of NZ_MKSS01000205.1, read as the reverse complement.
GACCGTCCGCGTACACCTTGCGCCCGTTGACGAACACCGACCGGATGCCACGCGCCGGGGTCGCCGGCGCATCGAAGCTGGCGGTGTCGATGATGTCGTCGGCGCTGAACAGAACCATGTCGGCAAACGCTCCTTCGCGGATCTCGCCACGGTCCACCAGCCCGAAATGCCGGGCGGACATGCCCGTCATCTTGTGCACGGCGGTCTCCAGCGGGAACAGTTTCAGGTCGCGCGAGTAGTGTCCCAGCACGCGGGGGAAGGTCCCCCACAGGCGCGGATGCGGGTGGGTGTCGCTCGGCAAGCCATCCGAGCCGATCATGCTGCGCGGGTGCTTGAGGATGGTCTGCACGTCGGCCTCGTCCATCATGAAGTAGATGCCCCCCGCGGGTTGAAGACGGTCGGCCATGGCCTTCATGCTTAGGCCGCGCTCCGCCGCGAGTTCGGCGAGGTCACGTCCCGCCGCCGTGGGCTCGGCCTGTGACCAGCTGATACGGATGCGGCTCGCGTCGGAAAACTTCTCGACGTCGAGCACGCTCGACGCGGCGTCGTAGGGGTACACGTCCAGCCCCGTGGGGTGCCGGGCGTTCGCCTCGTCGATGAGCGCCAGCGTTTCTGGCGCGCGGCCAAAGTTGCGCGTGCCGCAGCATTTGTGGTGCGACACGACCACCGGAACGCCCGTCTCGCGGCCGATGCGGAAGGTCTCTCGCAGCGACTCGTCGATGTGGTCCGCTTCGTTGCGCATGTGGGTGGTGTAGAGCGCGCGCGGCCGACCCCGCATGGCTTCGGTGATCGCGATCACCTCTTCCGTGCTGGATGCATCGGCCGTCCGGTAGAACAGGCCGGTCGACAGGCCGATCGCGCCCGCATCCAGGCTGGCGTCGAGCAGGCGGCGCATGGCGGAGATTTCGTCCGGCGTGGCCGGGCGGCGCAGATCGCTCATGGTGGCCACACGCAAGGTCGAGTGCCCCACCTGGGCCGCGACGTTCACCGCCGCGGGTTCGGCCGACAGGTAGGCCAGGTAGTCGGCAAAACGCGCGAAGAAGGCGCGCGGATCGCCGCTGAGCAGGTCCAGCGGCGGCGGCGGCCGCTGCTCCAGCGACAAGGGGGCCAGGCTCACCCCGCAATTGCCGGTGACCACCGTGGTCACGCCTTGGCTGATCTTGCATAGGTGGATCGGGTCGTCGATCACCACGCGATCGTCGTGCGTGTGCACGTCGATGAAACCCGGGGCGAGCACCTGGCCCTTGGCGTCGATCTCCACCGCTGCGCGTGCCTCGATACGGTCCGCCACCTGCACGATGCGGTCGCCGCACACGGCGACGTCGGCGACGCGTGCGGGGGCGCCGGTGCCATCGATCACCGTCGCCTGGCGAATCACCAGATCGGGCACCGTCGAGGCCTCAACCATGTGTCGTCTCCTTGTTGGTGAACATGCCCACCAGGAAGCTGGTGGCCTCGACGAAATGCCGGTCCAGCCCCCTGAGCGCACGGGCCTCATCGCGGCTGGCGATGCCCTCCATCACGTCCTCGTGCTGGCGGCGAAAGCCCTCGGCCGACAGATGCGGCCCGCCGGCGTGCGCCATGTACAGCAGCATCTTGTGTTCGATCAGCGCGAAGTGCCGCGACAGCAGGCTGTGGTGCGCCATGGCCACGATCTGCTGGTGCATGGCGAGGTCCAGGTGGTACGCCAGGCCGACGTCCTGGTTGGCGGCGGCGGCCAGGGCGCGCTCGTACCGCGCTCGCAACTCGGCGACTTCGGCATCGGAGGCGTGCACGATCGCCTGCCGCACGGCGAGCTGCTCGAGTGACTCACGGATGGTTTCCAGTTCCTCGGCCCCGCGCACCGTCACCGGCATCACGATGGTGCCGCGAAAGCTCTCCTGTTCCAGGAGTCCTTCCTGGATCAAGGTCTGCAGGGCCGCGCGCACCGTGCTGCGGCTCAGGTTCAGTCCCTCGGCCACCTTGGTCTCCACCACACGCTCCCCCGGCATGAACAGGCCGTTGAGGATGGACCGCACGATGGCCTGCTTCGCTTGATGCTGCAGGCTGTCGCGGCTCACGGGGGCCAGGTCGGACAGGGGGCTTGCGTCCATTTCAAAGCTCACGGTTTCTCCTTTGGCGCGGCCTTTTCATGGCCACCGCGCGGGCGGATTATGCCCAAGGGAACGACCTTTTGTCGACAGTTAACATGCAACAGTTGACAGTTAACATTTGTGACACATACGATGGCGCCGCATTCCACCCCTCCCCACACCACCACAGAGGTACCCATGAGAACTTTTCCCGGTCTGAGGCGCGATGCCTTGAAAGTGGCGGCCGTCGCCTGCGCACTGGGCCTGGCCGGCCCCGTCTGGGCGGCGAAGCACGTGATCAAGGTCTCGCACGCGGTCACCGTGAACCACCCGGGACACAAGGCCATGCTCAAGTTCAAGGAGAAGGTGGAGGCCGACTCGAAAGGGCAGATCGAGGTACGCATCTTTCATTCCAGTCAGCTCGCCGGCCAGCGCGAAGGCGTCGAAGGTCTGCAGGCCGGGTCGATCGAAATCACCCTGACGCCCAACGGCATTGCGGCCGCCTTCGACCCGACTTTTGCCCTGCTCGACATCCCGTTCCAGTTCGACAGCGCGGCGCACGCGCGCAAGTTCCTGGACAACGGCGGAGAGAAGATGCTGTTCGCCAACCTTGGCAAGGTGGGCCTGGTGGGCCTCGCGGCCTGGGAACAGGGCTTTCGCAACCTGGCCACGGTGAAGGCCCCGGCCATGAAGGCCGCCGACATGCAGGGCCTGAAGCTGCGCACCATGGAAGCGCCGCTGCATATCACGGCCTGGAAGGCCGTGGGCGCCAACCCCACGCCCATCGGCTGGGCCCAGGTCTACACCTCGCTGCAGCAAGGAATCATCGACGGCGTCGAGAACCCCAGCTACATCTTCTCGCAGACCCCGGTGCACGAGCAGCTCAAGTTCCTCACGCTCACCAAGCACATCTACGACCCGATCCTGGTGCTGGGCTCCAAGGCATTTTTCGACAAGCTGCCCGCCGATCTGCGAACCCTGGTATTCCACTCGCTGAGTTCGCTCACGCCGCAGGAGCGCCAGTACGTCGACGAAGACGTCACCAAGGCAGAAACCAAGGATCTGCCGGGCTTCGGCGTGAAAGTCATGGACATGCCGGCCGCCAATATGGCCGAACTGGCCAAGGCCTCGCAGCCGCCTGTGATCAAGGACGTGGAACGCCGCGTGGGCGCCCCCGCACTGCAGGCCTGGCAGTCCGCCGTCAACGCCGCTCGCTGAAGGCACTGAGCCATGGCTCGTCTGGCCAGTCTCTATCGCGGCACCGTCGGCATCGCCACCCTGGTGGTGGCCGGCCTTCTGATCGCTCAGGTGTTCTTCCGCTACGTGCTGGGCAGTTCGCTCGCATGGGGTGAAGAGGTTTCCACCTTCCTGATGATCTGGGCAGGCCTGCTGGGTGCGGCGACGCTGGCGGCGCAAGACCGCTACATCGCCTTCTCCGCCATCAAGGACAGCCGACGCCCCTGGCTGCGCAAGGCCAGCCGCACGCTGGCCTCGCTGGCGGCCATCGGCTTCGCGCTGCTCCTCGTGACCAACGGGGCGCGGGTGTCTTTCCTCGCAGAGTTTTCGCCCAGATCGTCCGCGGCCGAAATCCCGCTGAACTGGGTGTATGCGGTGTTTCCAATCGCCGGGCTCATCGTCATCGGCGGTGCCCTGCTGCGTCTCCTGCACATCTGGCGAGGTCGCGATGAATGAAGCCATGGCGCTCCTGCTGCTGGTCGGCGGCGTGCTGCTGCTGGTGGGCGCCCCCATCTGGGCCACCATCGGGCTCGCCTCGGCGAGCTACATCTGGGTGCAGGGATTCCCCACCAACCTGATCGTGCAGCGCATGTTCAACAACATGGACTCGTTCCTGTTGTTGGCCGTGCCCATGTTCATGCTGGCCGGTGAGGTCATGAACACCTCCGGCCTGACGGCGCGCCTGCTCGATCTGGCGCACGTGCTGTTGCGCCGCCTGCGCGCGGGTCTGGCCATGGCCAACCTGGGCACCAACATGATGATGGCGGGCATCTCGGGTTCGGCCCTGGCGGACGCCTCCGCCCTGACGGCGCTGATGAAGCCCAAGATGGTCGAGCAAGGCTACCGCGCATCCTTCGTGGCGGCGCTCACCGCGGCCGGCTCCATCGTGGCGCCCATCATTCCGCCCAGCATCACCTTCATCCTGTTCTCGGTGCTGGCCGACGTGTCGGTGATCGACCTCTTCATGGCGGGCATCTTGCCGGGCGTGGTGATCGTCGTCTTCCAGATGTTCACGGTCAACATGCTGTCGCGACGCGGGCGCATCCCCGCTCGCGACGCCGCGCCGGCCCTGAAGACCGGCATCGCGCTCCGGCGGGCGATTCCGGTGCTGATCCTGCCGATCATCATCGTGGGCGGCATCCGCGGCGGCGTCTTCACGCCCATCGAAGGCGCCGCGGTGGCCCTGGCCTACGCGCTGGCCCTGGCCGTGCTCATGCGCCGCATCCGCGTCGACCAGCTGTTGCACCTTTCCTGGGACGTGGCCAAAGGCATGGGCGAGATCCTGCTGATGATCGGATCGGCCAGCCTGTTGGCCTGGGTCATCGTGGCCGAGCAGATCCCCGCGGGCGTGGCCTCGGCGATGCTGAGCTTGACCTCCGATCCGCTGATGTTGCTGATCATCATCAACGTGCTGCTCCTGCTCGTGGGCATGGTCCTCGACAACTTCGCCGCGATGGTGATCTTCGTGCCCATCCTGATGCCGGTCGTGCAGCAGTACGGCATCGACCCGGTGCACTTCGGCGTGATCGTCAACGTCAACCTCATGATCGGCTCCATCACGCCGCCCGTGGGCCTGTCGCTGTTCGTCACCAGCCGCGTCGCCGGTGTGTCCTTCGAGAGTTCGGTGAAAGAAATCCTGCCCTTCATCGCCGCCTCTTTGCTCGCACTCGGTGTCATCACCTACGTGCCGGCCCTGTCCCTGGCCATCCCCGGCCTGCTCAAGTAGTCCCCTGGAGACACCGTGCTTCCCACCCGTTCCCACCCATCCACCAAACCCGTCCATGTCGAGGAAAAAAGCAATGCCATGGCGGAGCGCATGCCCGACATCCCGAACCCGGACCCGGCGCGCTACTCCGCCGGCGAATGGCAAACGCGCGTCGATCTGGCGGCGGCCTACCGCCTCATCGCCACGCTCAACATGGACGATGCCATCTTCACGCACATCTCGGTGCGCATCCCCGACACCGAAGTGCCCACCTTCCTCATCAACCCCTACGGCATGATGTTCGAGGAGGTCACCGCCACGTCGCTCGTCAAGATCGACGTCAATGGCCACAAGATCTGCGACTCTCCCTGGCCGGTGAACCCCGCGGGCTTCGACATCCACAGTGCCGTGCACACGCGCAGCCCCAATGCGCACTGCGTGATCCACACGCACTCCCTGGCCGGCATGACGGTGGCCTCCATGCCCGAGGGCCTGCTGCCGCTCAACCAGATGTCGCTGCACTTCTACAAGCGCATCGGCCGCTACTCGTACGACACCATCCACTTTCCCGAGCACGAGAAGGACCGGCTGGTGGCCTGCATCGCCGACCATCCCGCGCTGATCATGGAGTCGCACGGCATGATGACCTGCGGCCCCACCGTGGCCGACGCCTTCTTCTACATGTACTACCTCGAGAAGGCCTGCCGCATTCAGGTGCAGGTATTGGCCGGCGCACGCCCTCACATTCCCATGCGCGACGAGGTGGCCGAGGAAGGCCGAGCGCTGTTCGAAGACCGCCACGAACAAAAACGCTTCATGTGGGCCGCCTTCGTGCGCAAACTCCACCGCGACGCACCCGACTTCGCCCGCTGATGGCCGCCTCCGCTGAACACCTCTCCGATGCCGCCGCCCGCATCGATCCAACCCTTCTGACCCGGCTGCGTGAGCGCGAGCCGCTGCTGTGGGTGAACCCCCATGCCGAGTCCATGGCCGCCGGTGTCGACGCGCTGGACGCCGGCTTCGACATGGCATCCGCGGCCTCACGCTTCAAACGCTTTCGCGGCCTCATGCGCGCGCTGTTCCCGGCGCTGGAGCCGCTCGAGGGCCGCGTGGAGTCCGAGTTGCTGCCGCTGCCGCGCTTTTCCGCTCTGCTCGGGGGGCAAGGCACCTGGTTCCTCAAAGGCGATCACGCACTGCCGGTGGCGGGCTCGGTCAAGGCGCGAGGGGGCTTTCACGAGGTGCTGGCGCACGCTGAACGCCTGGCAACCGCACACGGCCTGCTGCAGCCGGGGCAAGACCCGATCGTGCTGCAACAGCCCGCGGCGCGCGCCTTCTTCTCGCGGCACACCATCTCGGTGGGCAGCACGGGCAACCTGGGCCTGGGCATCGGACTCATCGCCGCCGGCCTGGGCTTTCAGGCCGAAGTGCACATGTCCGCCGACGCCAAGGAATGGAAGAAGCGGCGCCTGCGCGACCGGGGCATCCGCGTCGTCGAACACGCGGGCGACTTCGCCGATGCACTGGAGGGCGGCCGTCAGCGCGCCGCCACGGACCCGAGCGTGCACTTCGTGGACGACGAGCGCTCGGCCGACCTCTTCCTGGGATATGCGGTCGCCGCACAGGAACTCGCGCGACAGCTCGACGCGATCGGCCGCACGCCCCGTCGCGAGCGACCGCTGTTCGTGCACCTGCCCTGCGGCGTGGGCGGTTCACCTGGCGGCATCACCTACGGTCTCAAAGCCTTGTTCGGCGACGCGGTACACACCTTCTTCGCGGAGCCGGTGGCCGCGCCCTGCATGCTGGTGCAACTGAGCGCCAGTGGCCAGGGCCCGCTCTCGGTCTACGACATCGGTCTGGACAACAGGACCGATGCCGATGGCCTGGCCGTGGCGCAGGCCTCGCACCTGGTGGCGCCGATGATGAAGCGCCGGCTCGGCGGTGTGTTCACGGTGCGCGACGACGACCTGCTGCGCGACGTGTGCCGCCTCCAGCGCACGGAAGGTGTGCTGCTTGAACCGTCGGCCATCGCGGCAGCGCGCGGCCCCTTGTTCCTCGCGCAGTCCGAGGCTGGTCGCGCCTATCTGGACGCCCACGGCCTGCGATCCGATGACCCGAATGCCACCCACGTCATCTGGGCAACGGGGGGCTCACTCGTGCCGGCAGAAGAGCATGCGCGATACCAGGCGAAGGGCGCCGCACTGCTTGGCAGCGGATGAACCCGGGGCGGGCTGGCGGGCGGCCGTAAGCGCTCGCTTACCCGCGCTTGGCCAGAAACCACGCCACCAGCGCATTGGCGTGTCCATGGCCCAGTCCGTGGTCGGCCTCCAACAGCGCCACCAGCGCCATGTGCTTGAGCGGGCCGGCCTGGCGCAGCACGCCCATCCAATGCTCAATCGGCTGACCGTACTTTTTCTCGATGGAAGGAAAGTAGGACGCGGGGCCCTGGGGTTTGTCGTTCGAGGCCATGGAGGTCTTCCTTCGCGCGGGCGTGGACAAAACGCCGTGGCGACCCGCGCGCCCGGCCACCACCGAACATGACGACGGCCATGGGACCCTGGAATCGACAGCGGTCCTGAAAAAAACGAGCGTTGCACGGCCTGTCGCGACCATCGCCCCGCGAGCGCGCCGGTTTGGACGAGACAATGCGCCCCATGCAGACCGCGAAGGACAACGAGGCGCCCGTGCGACGGCCACTGCCACCGCTGGCGGCGGTGCTGGCCTACCGCTGGCGGCCGCGCGGCTGGCTGGTGTCCGAGCCGCGCCGGCAAACCTTCGCCTGGTCGGTCTCGCTGCTGGTGCACGCGCTGGTCCTGAGCCTGACCTTCGGCGACGGCCTGGACCTGCCGGGGCTGGAGCTGCCGTGGAAGGAGCGGCGTACCGAGGTGCCGGAACTGCGAGCGCGCCTGTCACCGCCACCAGCGCCCGCCGCCGAAGCGGCGCCGCCCGCCAGCGTGTCTGCGCCTCGCCCCACCCCGCCGGCGCCCCCGAGCGCCGGGGCCTTGACGGTGCTCGACCACGCCGCGCTGCAGGCCCGACGGCAGGAGGCCCAGCGACAGGAAGCCTTGCGGCAGGAGGCCGCGCGCCGGGAAGCCCAGCGCGCGGAAGCGGCGCGCCAGTTGGCCGAGCGGCGAGCGGCCGAGCGCCGGGCCGCGGCCCAGGCGGCGGCGGCCCAACGCGAGGCGGCCCGGCAGGCCAGGGCACGCGAACTGGCGGCCCAGCAGGCCGCAGCGCGCGAGGCGGCGGCCAGGGAAGTGGCGGCCAGGGCGGCGGCCGAACAGGCCGACACCGCCCGGCAAACCGCCGAACGCGAGGCGGCCGCCCGACAGGACGCGGCGCGGGTCGCGGCCGACCCACAGGAGGCGGCCCGGCAAGCCGCCGCGCGCCAGCAGGCCGAGAGCGAGCTGGCGGCACGCGAAGCCACCGCGGCCCGCGAAGCGGCCGAACAGGTGGCGGCGCAGCGCGCCGAGATGGAGCGCCTGGAAGTCGAACGTCAGGCCGCCCTGCGGCAGGCGAGCGCCCGCGCCGAGGCCGAGCGCGTGGAAGCGGCGCGGCAGGCCACCGCGCGGGACGCTCAGCAACAGCAGCAGCAACAGGAAGTCGAGCGACAGGAAGCGCTCCGCCGGGAGGCCGCGCAGCGGGCGGCCGAACAGGCGCAGCAGGCCGAACGCGAGGCCACCGCTCGGGAGGAGACGGCTAGGCAGGAAATCGCTCGCCAGGAAGCGGCCCGCCAAGAGAGCGCCCGCCAGCAAGCCGCGCGGGCGGAGGCTGCACGGGCAGAAGCCGAACGGCTGGCCACCGAACAGCTGGCCCGCGAGCGCTTGGAAGCACAGCGCCAGGCCGAGCAAGCGGCGCAACGGCTGGAAGCGGAGCAACAAGCCGCCGCACAGCGCGAAGCCGCTCGGCAGGCGGCCGAGCGGGCCGAGGCCGAACGCCTCGCGGCGGAACAGCAGGCGGCCGAGGCCGCACGACAGGCCGCTCAGCGCGACGCGGCTGCGAGGCAGGAAGCGCAGCGAGCAGCCGAGGCCGAAGCCGCTCAACGCGCGGCCGAGCGCCGGGCCAACGAACTGGCGGCCGCGCAACAGGCCGCAGCTCAAGCTCAAGCTCAAGCTCAAGCTCAAGCTCAAGCTCAAGCTCAGGCTCAGGCAGAGGCGGCAAGGCTAGAGGCCGAAGGCCAGGCGGCTGCTCGCGCCGCGGCGGCGGCCGCAGCGGAGGCACAAGCCACCGCCCAGGCAGAAGTCGCCCGACTGCAAGGCGAGCGCGAGGCCGCCGCCAGGACCGAGGCCGCGCGCCTGCAGGCCGAACGGCAGGCCGAGGACGAGGCCCGCGAGGAGAGACGCCGCGCCATCGGTCGCCAGCTCAACGAAGAGGCCGACCGCCGCGCGGCCGCCGAGGCCGAGGCACAGCGCAACCCGTCCGCCAGCGGCCTGCGCCGCGTCCGACTCTTCGGGCGCTACGACCCCAACCGCGACCTGGTCCTCTACGCCGAGGCCTGGGCCAAGCGCATCGAGATGAACATGCCGGTGGAACTGGTGCGCGAGGCGGCCCGGCAGCGCTACACCGACCCGGTGGTGACCGTCGCCATCCGCAGCGACGGCACGATCGAATCGGTCACGCTGGTGCGCACCAGCGGCGTGGCCACCATCGACGAGGCCATTCCGCGCCTGGTGCACGGCATGGCGCACACCGCCTTCCCGCCGGCCATGGCCCGCCAGTACGACGTGATCGAGATCCGCCGCAGCTGGCACTTCGACGTCGCCGTGCGCCTGTACTGAGGCGCGCCGCCGCCTCAGGCGCGGCCAGCGTCGAACACCGGGTCGACCTCGACCTGCAGGGCCGTGGCCAGGTGGTTGGTCTTGGCGGCCAGGCCAACGATGGCCATCAGCTCCGCGTGCTGGGCGTCCGTCATGCCCTTGGCGCGCGCCGCCGCCGTGTGCGAGTGCACGCAGTAGCCGCAGCCATTGGCGACGGAGACCGCGATGTAGACCAGTTCCTTGGTCAGCGGGTCCAGCTGCGAGGGCGTGGCCATCAGCCGCTTCACCTCGGCCCAGGTGCCCTCCAGCAGCGCGGGGTCGAAGGCCAGGGCGCGCCACAGGTTGTTGACGAAGTCGGTCTTGCGCGTGGCGCGGATGTCGTCGAAGACGGCCTTCACGCGCGGATCGGCTTCGGGCTCGGCCAAGGGGCGAACGGTGGTCATGATGCAGGTAACTCCTTCATGGACACGGTCTTTCGGACTGCGCACACTAGCGGCTTTTCACCCGCCCAGGAGCCCGGCATGTCCCTACGCATCAACGACACCGCACCGAACTTCAGCGCCCAGACCACGCAAGGCGTCATCGACTTTCACAGCTGGATCGGCGACCAGTGGGCCATCCTCTTCTCGCACCCCAAGGACTTCACCCCCGTCTGCACCACCGAGCTGGGCTACATGGCCCGCATCGAACCCGAGTTCACGAAGCGCAACACCAAGCTCATCGGTCTGTCGGTGGACCCGGTGGACAGCCACGGCAAGTGGGTCACCGACATCGAGGAAACGCAGGGCGCCACGGTCAAGTACCCCATGATCGGCGACGTCGACCTGAAGGTGGCCAAGCTCTACAACATGCTGCCGGCCGAAGAACCCGGCAGCGCCGAAGGCCGCACCGCCGCCACCAACGCCACCGTGCGCTCGGTCTTCATCATCGGGCCCGACAAGAAAATCAAGCTCATGATGACCTACCCCATGACCACGGGCCGCAACTTCGACGAGATCCTGCGCGCGCTCGATTCGATTCAGCTCACCGCGAGGCACAAGGTGGCGACCCCCGCGAACTGGACGCAGGGGCAGGACGTGATCATCGCGGGCTCGGTGAGCGATGCGGACGCCAAGACCCTGTTCCCCGATGGCTGGAAGGCGCTCAAGCCCTACCTGCGCATCGTCAAGCAGCCGCGCTGAGCGGGGCGCCTCAGGGCTGGTAGCAGGCGCCCGTGGCGTCGTGGTGGATGGCGATGAGGTCGCCACCGGCGCTGCCCCAGACGTTGCCGCCGGTGAAGATCAGGCAGCCCTCGCCTTTGTAGAGCGCTTGCAGGCGGCGCGCGTCGTTGCCGAAATAGAACGGAATCCAGCGCTTGCCCGATTCGTAGGAATGCGAACGGTCGGGCGCACGGTCCATCAGGGTCTGCACCTCGTCCATGCCCATGCCGATCTGGAGCCGGGCGAAGCGGCTGCCGGGCCGGGCCTTGCCGGTGACCTCGCCCTGGAAGGAGCCGTCCCGCGAGGTGGCGCTCTGAGTGCCGTCGGCGGCGGGCGCGGTGGACGGGGCGGATGGGCGCGTCGAGGGGGATGAGCAGGCGCCCAAGACGGTGAGGGCGGCGATCAGGATGAGTCGATGGAGGCGCATGGGCGGCAGCGGCGGGTGGTGAACGGCCCGCCAGTGTGCACAGCGCGACGGGGGCATACCCCCTGTCGTTCTCTACGCGGGACCGCTCTGTCCCGCCGCGGGCGGCTCCGTCAGCGTGAGCAGGATGTCCGCGTACCAGGCGCAGTTCAGGCCCAGGGATTCGTCGAGCGCCTGGTCGCGGTTGCCCATGTCCAGGCGCGAGGAGTGCACGCCCAGCAGCCGCCAGGGCAGCACACCGGTCGCGGGCACGGGGTCGCGCATGACCACCGGTGCGCCACTGATGCCACGGTGCGCGCGCCCGTCGGTGAGAAAGGTGCCCTGCCCCTGGAAGCGGATGCCGAAGGGCGAGGCGATGGCGGCGCGGCGCAGCACCGGGAGCTGGTGCACCTCGTCGTGAAAGCCCAGCGGAAAACCCGCGATGAACAGCGTGGCGTCCACGG
>NZ_MKSS01000204.1:0-11519 GCF_001897365.1 Hydrogenophaga sp. 70-12 | reverse complement strand
GGTAGAGGATGCCGCGGCGCAGCCGGCTGCACAGGCTGCACAGGGTCTTGCCCTCGGGGATCACGCGCTTGACGATGGAGTAGGTGTCCTGGTTCTCGATGTGGAACTTCACGCCCAGCTTCGTCAGGTACTCGGGCAGCACGTGCTCGGGGAAGCCGGGCTGCTTCTGGTCGAGGTTGACCGCGATCAGCTCGAACTTCACCGGCGCGCGCTGCTGCAGCTTCAGCAGGATGTCGAGCAGGCCGTAGCTGTCCTTGCCGCCCGAGAGGCAGACCATGACGCGGTCGCCTTCCTCGATCATGTTGTAGTCGACGATGGCGCGCCCGACCTCGCGGCACAGCCGCTTCTCGAGCTTGTGGTTTTCCAATTCAATGTTCATGGCCATTCCTTGGCGAGCGCCAGCCCGCATAACCCAGGGATGCCACGGAACCGGCTTCGCCGGGCCGTCGGCATCGCCCCCCTGGAGGGGGGCGGCGCGCAGCGCCGCAGGGGGTGTCTCTGTTCACCATTGCCCGCTTTCCATGCGGATGGCGACCTCGCAGTCCTCGAAGATTTCCAGCTTGGCGATCTTCACGCGCACGCCGATCACGCCGGGCAGCTGCATGAGCCGCCGTGTGAGCTTGCCGATCAGGCTCTCCAGCAGGTTCACGTGCTCGGCGGTGCACTCGTCGATGATGATCTGGCGCACCTTGCGGTAGTCGAGCACGTGGGTGATGTCGTCGTCCTTGGGCAGCAGGGGCTGCGTGCCCTGGTTGAGCTCGGCGTCCACCTGGATGGGCTGCGGCGCGTGTTTTTCGCGGTCGAGGATGCCCAGGTTGGCGTCGAAGCGCAGGCCGGTGAGGGTGAGGATCTGGGTGGCGGCGGTCGTGGGGATCATGCGGTCCTCACATGAGGGAGAAGTCGCGCTCGAAGCGCATCAGGTGCTGGCCGCCGTCCACCAGCAGCGTGGTGCCGGTGATGGAGCCGTTGTCCAGCGCGAAGGCCACGGCGGCGGCCACGTCGGCCGCGGTGGACGAGCGGCCCAGCGGCGACTGGCGGTGCAGTTGCTCGAACCGGTCGTCGCTGAGCAGGTGGCTGGTGAGCGTGAGCCCGGGCGCCACGCCCACCACCCGCACGCGCGGGGCCAGGGCCAGCGCCAGCATGGTGTTGGCCGCTTCCAGCGCCGCCTTGGACAGGGTGTAGCTGAAGAAGTCGGGGTTCATGTTCCACAGCTTCTGGTCCAGCAGGTTCACCACCGCGCCGCGCGCGTCGCGCTCGGCCAGGTGGGCGTGCAGGGCCTGGGCCAGCAGCACGGGCGCGCCGGTGTTGGCGCGCAGGTGGGCTTCCATGGTGGCGAAGTCGAAGCTGCCGGCGCTGTCGTGTTCGAAGGTGGAGGCGCTGTTGACCACCGCGTCCACGGCGCCGAAGCGCGCGGCCACGGCGGGCAGCAGGGCGCGCGCGCCGGCCTCGTCCGACAGGTCGGCGAAGAAGGTGTGGGCGCTGCCGGCGCGGCCGCTCGCGGCCTCGCAGTCGGTCGCCGTCTGGCGGGCCTCGTCGAGCGAGTGGCGGTGGTGCACGGCCACGTTCCAGCCGGCGCGCGCCAGGGTGAGGGCGATCTCCCGGCCCAGGCGCCGGCCGGCGCCGGTGACCAGCGCGGTGCGGGGCGGATGAGGGGAGGGCATGGGTGACAATCGGCGCGTGAACGCCCCATTCGTGAACCAGCCCGGGAGTGTAGCCAGCGCCCTGTCGGCGCGCATCGGCACGGCCATCGACGCGGCCGGCGGCCACATCCCCTTCGAGCGCTTCATGAGCATGGCGCTGTACGAGCCGGGCTTGGGCTACTACGCCACGGCCACGCCCAAATTCGGCCATTTCCCGGCCCAGGGCAGCGATTTCGTCACCGCCCCCGAACTCACGCCGCTGTTCGCCCGCGCGCTGGCGCGCCAGGTGGCGCAGGCCCTGCAGGCCACGGGCACGCGCGAGGTGTGGGAATTCGGCGCCGGCAGCGGTGCGCTGGCGGCCGGGCTGATCGCGGCGCTGGACGCGGCGGGCGAGCGCCTGGAGCGCTACACCATCGTCGACCTGCCGGGCGAGCTGCGCCAGCGCCAGCGCGAGCGCCTCGCGGCCTTCGGCGATCGCGTGCGCTGGGTCGAGGTGCTGCCCGAGCGCTTCGAGGGCGTACTGGTGGGCAACGAAATCCTCGACGCCATTCCCGTGACGCCGCTGGCGCGCCTCGGCGGGGTCTGGCACGAGCGGGTGGTCGTGCGCGCCGGCGAGGGCTTTGCCTGGGCGGAGCGGCCCACCGCCCTGCGCCCGCCGCTGGCGGTGCCCGGCGAGCACGACTACACCACCGAGGTGCACCCGCAGGTCGAGGCCTTCGTGCGCACCATCGCCGATCGGCTCGCGCGCGGCGCGGCCCTGTTCATCGACTACGGTTTCCCCGAGGCCGAGTACTACCACCCGCAGCGCCACATGGGCACGCTGGTGGCGCACCGCGCCCACCGCAGCGACGACGCCGTGCTCGATTACCCGGGCGAGAAGGACATCACCGCGCACGTGAACTTCACCGGCGTGGCGCTGGCGGCGCAGGACGCGGGGCTGGACGTCATCGGCTACACCAGCCAGGGGCGTTTCCTCATCAACCTGGGCCTGGTCGAGCTCGCGCAGGGCGCCGACCCGCGCGAGCGCTCGCGCATGCAGATGCTGGTGCTCGAGCACGAGATGGGCGAGCTGTTCAAGGTCATCGCGCTGGCGCCGCCCGCCAGCGCCGGGGGCTGGACGCCGATCGGCTTCGCGCAGGGCGACCGCACCCACCGGCTCTGAGCATGATCCGCTGGATGATCGTCATCTTCCTGGCCCTGCTGCTCATCAGCTGGGCCACGCCGCTGCTGCGCCGCCTGGGCCTGGGGCGGCTGCCGGGCGACCTGCGGTTCCGCGCCTTCGGCCGCGACTGGTTCCTGCCCTTCGCCAGCACCGTGCTGCTGAGCTTCATCGCCAGCCTCATCGGCTACCTGGTCTGAGCCGACGGGCTTGCAATCGGCGCGCCGGCCTTCATCTGGAGACCATGAACGCCACCGCCGCCCCCCTGCACCTCGTCTGCCCGCACTGCGGTACCACCAATCGGCTGGCGCCCGACGCGCTGGACCGCGCGCCGGATTGCGGCCGCTGCCACGCTCCGCTGTTCACGGGCGCGCCGGTGGCGCTGGACGAGGCCGGCCTGCGCAAGACCATCGAACGCTCCGATCTGCCGGTGCTGGTGGACTTCTGGGCGCCCTGGTGCGGCCCCTGCCGTGCGATGGCTCCGCAGTTCGAGGCGGCGGCGCGCGAACTCGAGCCGCGCGTGCGGCTGGTGAAGCTCAACACCGAAGAGGCACCCGCGCTGTCGGCGGCGATGAACATCCGCAGCATTCCCACGCTGGCGCTGTTCTCGGGCGGCCGCGAGATCGCGCGCCAGCCCGGTGCCATGGGCGCGGCCGACATCGTGCGCTGGGCGCGCGCCCACCTGCCCCGCTGAGGCGGCGCGGCCTATCATCGGCCGCCATGAGCCAGCGCATCCCCAGCCCCGGTGGCCGGCTGCTCGCCGACATCGGCGGCACGAACGCCCGTTTCGCTTTCCAGTCCGCGCCCGGTGAGCCCTTGAGCGAGGTGCGCGTGCTGCCCGTGGCCCGCTACCCGGCGGTGCAGGACGCCTTGCGCGAGTACCTGGGGGGCCTGGGCCCGCGCCGCGTGCGCGCCGCGGCCATCGCCATCGCCAACCCGGTCACGGGCGACGCGGTGCGCATGACCAACCACGACTGGGCTTTTTCGCAGCGCGCCCTGCAGGCCGAGATGGGCTGGGAGCGCCTGCGCGTGCTCAACGACTTCACCGCGCTGGCCCTGGCGCTGCCGGTGCTGCCGGCGAGCGATCTGCGCCAGCTGGGCGGCGGCGACGCCGTGCCGCGCGCCGCGCGCGCGCTGCTGGGCCCCGGCACGGGGTTGGGCGTCTCGGGCCTGCTGCCCTGCGGCGGGGACAGCTGGGTGCCGCTGGAGGGCGAGGGCGGCCACGTCACGCTGCCGGCCGCCACACCGCGCGAGCGGCTGCTGATGGACGCGCTGGCGGCGCGCCACGGCCGGGCCTCGGCCGAGCGCGTGTGCTCGGGCGCGGGCCTGCTCGAGAGTTTTCGCGTGCTCTGCGAGGCCGACGGCGTGGCCGTGCGGGGCGTGGAGCGGGCGGCCGACGTGACCGAGGCCGCGCTCCAGCACGGCCAGCCGCAGGCGCTGGAGGCGCTGAACCTCTTTTGCGCGCTGCTGGGCTCGGTGGCCGGCAACCTCGCGCTCACGCTGGGCGCGCGCGGTGGGGTGTACCTGGGCGGCGGCATCGTGCCGCGCCTGGGCGCCTGGTTCGACACCTCGCCCTTTCGCGCGCGCTTCGAGGACAAGGGCCGCTTCAACGGCTACCTGCGCGCCATTCCGGTGTGGGTGATCACCGCGCGCGAATCGCCCGCGCTGCTGGGCGCGGCGCGCGGCCTGGACGGCTTGGACTGAGCCCCGCCTTGCGCTAACCTGGGCCCTCGCCCGCTGCGTCACCAGGAGACCCCATGACCACCCCGCTCAGAACCGTGCTCGTCTTCACCCCCGAGGACCAGGCCTGGCTGCGGCGCATGCAGCTGGTGGTGCCCGACTACTGGCGAGGCCACGGCGCCGCGCCCATGCCGGGCGACGTGTTCCGCGTCGGCGGGCGCCAGTTCACCATCCAGGGCCGCCTGTGGGAGCACGACCTGCAGGGCCCGATGCTGCGCGTCTTCGTGGGTTCGGCCCACGCGGAGAGCGATTCGGTGTTCGCGGGCATGTGAGGGCGGCGGCCGAGGCGCGCGCCGGCGCGCCTCAGCTGTCGTCCACGTCCCACTCGAACGCGCAGCGCTTGCAGCACACCGGCACCAGGCGCGCCGCGCCGTCCTCGCCGCCGCGGCGGCGCACCGGCCGCTCCGACAGGCTCAGCTGCCCATAGGCGTGGCAGCGCGGGCAGTTGGCCTGGTTGGCCACTTCCTCGGCGTGCATCAGCAGGTAGGCGTAACGCTGCAGCGCCCACAGCGTGATGCCGCCGGTGAGCACCACGAAGGCGGTGTCCATCAGCTTCTCGCCCACGCTGGCGCCGTCGAAGGCCTCGAAGCTCGCCAGCATGGCCACGGCGGCCAGCACCGCCAGGGCCATGTGCGCGTGGCTGGAGAGCAGCTCGCGCTCGTACCACTTGCGAAACCCCAGGCGCCGGATGCCTTCGGCGAGCGGCGGGTTCAACGGGTTGGATGCGGGCATGGCGGCCTCCGGTGGTCGAAGGCGCATGGTGGCACTGCGCCCGGCGCCGGACCAAGGCCGTCTGGCAATCCTGCGCGCCGCGCTCGGGCAATTGGCCGGGCGGGCGGCCGTTCAGCGCGTCGCCGCGGCGGCGGCGGCCTCGCGCAGGCTGGCGGCGTTGGCGGCCTCGGCGTCGGCGTGCACCGTGAGGTTGGGGTAGGGCAGGCGGATGCCGCGCGCGACGAACGCGCCCTTGAGCCGGCGCAGGAACTCGCGGCGGACGCCCCACTGCTCGATGGGCAGGGTGCGGAAGCGGCAGCGGATCACCACCGAGGCGTTGTCCCAGCGCTCCACGCCGGCCACCTCCAGGTCGGCCAGGATGCGGTCGCCGAAGGCCTCGTCGGCCCGCAGCCCGGCGGCGACCTCGCGGATGACCCGGACCACGGCGTCCACGTCCTCGTGCACCGAGACGGCGATGTCGCAGACCGCCTGGCTGAAACCGCGCGTCATGTTGATCACCGTGGTGATGGTGCCGTTGGGCACGTAGTGCACGTTGCCGTCGTAGTCGCGCAGCTGCACGTAGCGCAGCGTGACTTCCTCGACCACGCCGGAGTGGCTGCCGAGCTGCACCACGTCGCCCTGGCGGATCTGGTTCTCCAGCAGCAGGAAGAAGCCGGTGAAGTAGTCCTTCACCAGGCTCTGCGCGCCAAAGCCCACGGCCAGGCCGACCACGCCGGCGGCGCCGAGGATGGGCGCCACCGATACGCCCAGTTCGCCCAGCACCAGCATGCCCGCGATCAGGCTGACCACCACCACGACCAGGTAGCGGAACACGCGGCTGAGCGTCTCGGCGCGCTTGATCGCCTCGCGGTCGTCGTCGAGCCGGCCGGCCACGCGGTTGCGCAGCAGGCGGATGGCGCGCTGGGCGACGCGGACCACGACCCAGGCCAGGATCAGGATGAGCACGATGCGCAGCCCGCTGGTGGCCAGGCTGCCGAGGCCCTGCCACCAGCCGGTGGCGATGTCGATGAGGTTGTCGTTCATGCTTCTTTCTCCGGTTCTTGTGTGTCGCGCAAGGCGCGCAGGAAGCTCTCGCGCCACCAGTGCACGTCCTGCGCGCGGATGCGTTGCAGCAACGCCGCGTGGCGCTGCTGGCGCTCGGCCAGCGGCATCTGCAGCGCGCGTTGAATGGTTTCGGCGGTGCGCGCCGTGTCGTAGGGGTTGACCAGCAAGGCCTCGCTCATCTGCTCGGCCGCGCCCGCGAAGCGCGAGAGCACGAGCACGCCGGGGTCGGCCGGGTCCTGCGCGGCCACGAATTCCTTGGCCACCAGGTTCATGCCGTCGCGCAGCGGCGTGACCAGCGCCACCGCGGCCGCGCGGTACAGGCCGGGCAGGCGCTTGCGCGCTACGTTGCGGTGGATGTAGCGCAGCGGCATCCAGTCGAGTTCGCCGTGCTCGCCGTTGATGGCGCCCGACAGGCTCTCCAGTTCGGCGCGCAGCGCGGCGTAGGCGTCCACCGATTCGCGGCTGGGCGAGGCGATCTGGATCAGCGTGGCGCTGCCCTGGTTCTCGGGGTAGTTCTGCAGCAGGGTGCGAAAGGCCTTGAGGCGCTGCGGCAGGCCCTTGGAGTAGTCCATGCGCTCCACGCCCACCAGCAGGCGGCGGCGCGCGTAGTCGCTGCGCAGCTGCTCGAACATCTCGCGCGCGTCCTTGCCTTCGCCCAGGGCCTGGAACTCGTCCACGTCGATGCCGATGGGGAAGGCGCGCACCTGCAGGGTCTTGCCGAAGGCGTGCCAGCCGTGCTGGCCCACCCATTGCGCGCGCAGTTCGTCGCTGGCGTAACGCTCGAAGTGCGTGACGTCGGTCTGGCTCTGGAAACCCACGAGGTCGTACGCGAAGAGCGAGCGCATCAGCCAGTCGTGCTCGGGCAGCGCGGCCAGCATCAGCGGCGGCGGCAAGGGCACGTGCAGGAAGAAGCCGATGCGTTGCTCGCAGCCCATGGCGCGCAGCTCGGCCGCCAGCGGGATCAGGTGGTAGTCGTGCACCCAGATGGTGTCGTCGGGCCGCAGCAGGGCCTTGAGTTTCTGCGCGAAGAGCTGGTTGACGCGCCGGTAGCCCGCGATGCCGCCGCTGTCGAAGTCGGCCAGGTCGAGCCGGTAGTGCAGCACCGGCCACAGCACGCCACTGCTGTAGTTCAGGTAGTAGCTGTCGTGGTCCTCGCGGCTGAGGTCCAGGGTGGCGAGCTGCACCGCGCCGGCCTGCTGGCGGTTGACCTCGCCCTGGCCCGGCGCACCGTTCTCGGCGATGCGCCCGCTCCAGCCGAACCACAGGCCACCGCTGGCCTCCAGCGCCTGGCCCAGCGCCACGGCCAGGCCACCGGCCGCGGTCTTGCGCGGATCGGCGATGCGGTTGGAGACGACGACGAGGCGGCTCATACCACCGAATCCCAGTGCGCGGACAGGCGAACGGCGGCGTTGATCAGGCCCACCATCGAATAGGTCTGCGGGAAGTTGCCCCACATCTCGCCGGTGGTGGCGTGCGTGTCCTCGGACAGCAGGCCCAGCGGGTTGCGCACCGCGAGCATGGCCTCGAAGACCTCGCGCGCCTCGCGCACGCGCCCGGTGCGCGCCAGCGCGTCGATGCGCCAGAAGGTGCAGATGTTGAAGGCCACCTCGGGCTTGCCGAAGTCGTCGGCGGCCTCGTAGCGGCGCATGTAAGGCCCGTCGCACAGGTGGGCCTCCAGCGCGTGCAGCGTGGAGAGGAAGCGCGGGTCCTTGGGGTCGATGAAGCCGACCTCGGCCATCAGCAGCACGCTGGCGTCCAGGTCGTGGTCGCCGAAGGCCGCGGCGAAGGCCTGGCGTTGCTCGCTCCAGGACTCGGCCAGGATGCGCTCGCGCATGGCCTGCGCGTGGCCCGCCCAATAGGCGGCGCGATCGGGCAGGTGCAGGGTGCGCGCGATCTTGGCCAGCCGGTCGCAGGCGGCCCAGTTCATCAGCGCCGAGGAGGTGTGCACGCGCGCGCGGGTGCGCAGCTCCCACATGCCGGCGTCGGGCTGGTCGAAGACGCGCCGCGCGTGCTCGCCCACGGCCTCCAGCCGCTCGAACTCGGCGCGCCCCGGTGGGTGCAGCAGCCGGCGGTCGTGGAAGGCCTGCGAGGACGCGAGAACGATGTTGCCGTACACGTCGTGCTGGAAGTGTTCGTGCGCCTGGTTGCCCGCGCGCACCGGGCCCATGCCGCGGTAGCCCGGCAGGGTGTCGACGATCCGCTCCGGCAAATGGCGTTCCAGCCCCACGCCGAAGAGCGGCTGCACGTGGCCGCCGCTGTCCAGGCGCGCGCTGCCCACCACCACGTCGGACAGCCAGCGCAGGTAGTCCTCCATGGTGCCGATCTCGGACAGGCTGTTGAGCGCGCGCACCACGAAGAAGGCGTCGCGCAGCCAGCAGTAGCGGTAGTCCCAGTTGCGCTGGCTGTTCGGCGCCTCGGGGATGCTGGTGGTCATGGCGGCGACGATGGCGCCGGTGTCCTCGAACAGGGAGAGCTTGAGCGTGATGGCCGCGCGGATCACCGCCTCCTGCCACTCCAGCGGCAGCGCCAGGCGCTGGCTCCAGGTGCGCCAGTAGGCGCGCGTTTCCTGTTCGAAGTGGCGCGCCACGTCGCTCACGCTGCCGGCGACGGTTTCGTCGGGGCCGAGCAGGAAGTTGTGCTCGTGCACCAGCAGGAAGGGCTCGCTGGAGAGCACGTGGCTGATGGGCGCGTCGGTGTAGAGGCGCAGGGTGAGGTCCTCGCCCACGTAGCGCACGTGGTTGCTGCCCGAGGTGATGCGCGGCGCCTGCGAGCCCCAATGGAAGCGCGGCGCCAGGCGCACGCGGATGCGCGGCGTGCCCTTGAGCGCGCGCACGCGCCGCACGATCTGCATGGGCCGGAAGAAGCGGCCGCGCGCGGCGAAGCGCGGCGCGAAGTCGACCACCTGCAGGCCCTGGCCGTGCCGGTCCCACAGCTCGGTCACGAGCACGGCGGTGTTGGGTTCGTAGCGCTGGCGCGTCTCGGCCAGGTCCTCGATTTCGATGGCCCAGGAGCCGGACTCGCCGTCGGCGCCGCCCAGCAGCGAACAGAACACGGGGTCGCCGTCGAAGCGCGGCAGGCAGCTCCAGACGATGCGCGCGCGCGCATCGACCAGCGCGCCGATGGTGCAGTTGCCGATCACGCCCAGGTGCAGCGACGCGGCTGCTGGCGAGGCGAATCCACTGGCTGGGGTCATGGCGAAGCCTCGTTGGTTTGTTGTCGCAACCAGTCGCGCAGGGCCTGGGGGCTGTCGCAGCGCAGGCGCGCCGCGCTCGGCCCCTGGCCCACCTTGATGCCGTCGCCGCCGTGCGACTGGACCACCGCGAAGCCGTCCTCGTCCGTCACGTCGTCGCCCGCGAACACCGGCCGGCGGCCGGCGAAGGGCGGCTCGCGCAGGAAGCCGGCGATGGCGGCGCCCTTGCTGGTGTGCGCGGCCTTCACCTCCACCACGGCTTTGCCCTGCAGCAGGCGCAGGTCGGGGTGGTTGGCGATGGCCTGGAACATCGCCTCCACGCAAGCCGGTCCCAGTTCGGGCGCGGCGCGGTAGTGCAGGGCCAAGGCGGTCTGCTTCACCTCCAGCAGCAGCGCCGGGTGGCGCGCGGCGAAGGCCTGCGCCGCCATGACCACGGGGCCCAGCTCGGGCGTCACGGCCAGTCGGTCGACGCCATCGGCGCCCACGCGCAGCGCGCCGTGTTCGAAGGCGCCGGGCCAGCGCTGCACCGGCAGCCAGCGCTGCAGATCGATGCGGGCGCGGCCGGTGACCAGCGCGAGCGCGCCCCCCAGCCGCTCGTGCAGGGCATCGAGCAGGCTCGGCAAATCGGGAGGGATCCGCACCGCATCGGGTCGGCTGGCCAGTTCGGCCAGGGTGCCGTCGAAGTCCAGAAACAGTGCCGACCCATGGGTCGACAGCGTGGGCAGCGTCGTCATCAGCCCGCCACCGTACCTTGGCCCCGCCCCTGGGGCAAGTTGCGGCGGCTTTGTCCGAGCCCTCGGGTGAGAGACTGCGCCAGCGCTTGACGCGCGCGGCTTCAGTCGTTCCAGATGTCGCGTTGCAGCAAATAGTGGAGGCGAGCTGTGTGTAGGCGCTCACCTATCTGCTCGCCCATGGCGCCATCGGCCTGGGCCTGGCGCACGGCGGCGGCGCTGTCGAAGCCCAACAGGGCCTGCAGCGCCCGATCGAGGCGGCGGATGCTGCGCCGCACCGCGGCGCCGCCGTCGGGATCCGCCAGGGCCAGGCCTTCGATCGCCCGCAGCAGTTCGCGGCAGCGCTCGGGTTTGCGCAGGGCGTCGCAGCGCTGCAGGCGCCGCAGTGCCTCGGCGGCGTCCAGGGCCTGGGGTGCGGGCCAGTCGGCGCGCTCGCGCTGAGCCATCTGCGCCAGCGCCTGCAGGGCATTGGGCACGCGCCAGTGCGCGCCCAGGGCCTGCTGGGCGGCCGCGTCGAGCGGTGCCACCAGCCAGGCCCAGCGCACGGCCAGCGGCGCGCCGGTGAACAGCGGGTGGTTGTCGGCCTCGCCGGGCAGCGCCGTGGGCAGCCGATCGGCCTGCGGGCGCGCGGCCGGCGGCAGCAGCCGGGGCAGGGCGCCGCAGTCGCGCAGGGTGTCGAGCAGCCGGCCGGGCCGGACCTCCATCAGGCCGCGCGACACCTCCTGCCACACGCGCTCGGCCACCAGGTGGTCGGCCTCGCCGCGCTCGACCATGGCGCGCATCAGCGCGGCGGTTTCGGGCGCGGCGTCGAAGCCGGGCCAGCGCGCCCGAAACCGCGCCAGCCGCAGGATGCGCACCGGGTCCTCGGCGAAGGCCTCGGTGACGTGGCGCAGCGTGCGCGCGCGCAGGTCGGCCAGGCCGCCCCAGGGGTCGATCAGCGGGGCGCTGTCGGGGTGCTCGGCGTCCTGCGCCGCGACGGCCATGGCGTTGATGGTGAGGTCACGGCGTGCCAGGTCTTGTTCGAGCGTGACGTCGGGCGCGGCGTGGAAGGCGAAGCCGTGGTAGCCGGGCGCGGTTTTGCGCTCGGTGCGCGCGAGCGCGTATTCCTCGCGGGTGCGGGGGTGCAGGAAGACGGGAAAGTCGCGCCCCACGGGCTCGTAGCCCTCGGCCACCATGGCCTCGGGCGTGGCGCCGACGACGACCCAGTCGCGGTCGGCCTGCGCGGGCGCCGGCAGCCCGAGTTCGCGCGCCATGAGCGCGTCGCGCACCGCGCCGCCCACCAG
>NZ_MKSS01000203.1:0-16705 GCF_001897365.1 Hydrogenophaga sp. 70-12 | reverse complement strand
TCCGCGACTGGCCCGAGGAAGAGACGCCCGCGGACCCGCCGCCGCAGCTGCGCGTCGCGCGCTGATCGCCCACCGCACCCGTTCCGAGACACGACGGAGCCGGCCTCGCCCGGCCGGTGGTGTGGTCGTGCGTCATCGCCTGCGAAGTGGCGCGGGACCCGGTGTGCGTGGCGCAGCGCGCAGCCCGGGTGGGCGGGCTGAGGGCTGGGGCTGCGACGCTGGGGGCTTCGACGCGCAGCCCTTCGCTGCGCGAAGGGTCCCCTGCGGTGCTCGGCTGCGCGCAGGCGCCCCCATCGTCGCAGCCCCAGCCCTCAGCCATAGGCCGATGAGCGAGCGGAGAAGCCCCGACGCGGTCGGTGCGTCGCTGCCCCAGGGACGGACCGCTTTGCGTCGAAATGGATGGCGGCACACGACCGGGAGCGGTCGTGCATGAGCCGACAATCGGCTCATGCACGACAACTTCTTTGACAGTCCCTTCAAGGGCAAGCTCCTCTCGGAGCAGGTGGCCAACCCGAACATCGAAGTCGGCCGCTACAGCTATTACTCAGGCTACTACCACGGCAGATCGTTCGACGACTGCGCCCGCTATCTCTCGCCCGAGCCCGGTGGCGCGGCCGATCGCCTGCGCATCGGCAGCTTCTGCTCGATCGGCACCGGCGTGTCGTTCGTGATGGCGGGCAACCAGGGACACCGGTACGACTGGGTCTCCTCGTTTCCTTTCTTCTACATGAAGGAAGAGCCGGCCTTCGCCCGGGCGCTGGACGCGTGGCAGCCCGCGGGGGACACCGTGGTAGGCAACGATGTTTGGATGGGCGCCGAGGCGATCGTGATGGCTGGCGTGACCATCGGCGACGGTGCGGTGATCGCCAGCCGCGCCGTGGTGACGCGGGACGTCGAGCCTTACGCCATCGTCGGCGGCAACCCCGCGCGCACGATCCGCAAGCGCTTCAGCGACGAACGCATCGCATTGCTGCTGGAGATGCGCTGGTGGGACTGGCCCATCGAGCGCATCCGCGACGCGATGCCGATGCTGTGCTCCGGCGATATCGAGGCGCTGCATGGATGGTGGCTGGCCGGCGCCGACTGACAGGTACGCGGGCGCGTCGTTTCCCTTACCCTGCGTGGGCTGGGCGATGCCCAGGACATGCTGCCGTGCCGCGGGGAACATCCCGGCCAGCGCCCCGGAAAAGGCCCGGCGAAGGCCTCGCCGATAATCGGCGGCCTATGAGCGGCAACACCCTTGGCACCCTGTTCCGGGTCACGAACTTCGGCGAATCCCACGGCCCGGCCATCGGCTGCGTCATCGACGGCTGCCCGCCCGGCATGGACCTGTCCGAGACCGACATCCAGGGCGACCTGGACCGCCGCCGCCCCGGCACCAGCAAGTTCGTCACCCAGCGCAACGAGCCCGACGCGGTGGAAATCCTCAGCGGCGTGTACGAGGGCAAGACCACCGGCACCCCCATCTGCCTGCTCATCCGCAACACCGACCAGCGCAGCAAGGACTACAGCGAGATCGCCCGCACCTTCCGCCCGGGCCACGCCGACTACACCTACTGGCAGAAATTCGGCGTCCGCGACCCGCGCGGCGGCGGCCGTTCTTCGGCCCGCCTCACCGCCCCCACCGTGGCCGCCGGCGCCGTGGCCAAGAAGTGGCTGGCGCAGAAATTCGGCACCCGCTTCCGCGGCTGCATGGTGCAGGTGGGCGAGTTCGTGATTCCCTTCGAGGGCTGGGAGCACGTGCCCCACAACCCCTTCTTCGCGCCCATGGCCGACGTCTCGGCCATCGAGGACTACATGAACGCCCTGCGCAAGCGCGGCGACTCCTGCGGCGCGCGCCTGCGGGTCACGGCCACCGGCATGCCCGTGGGCCTGGGCGAGCCGCTGTACGACCGGCTCGACGCCGACATCGCGCACGCCCTGATGGGCCTGAACGCGGTCAAGGGCGTGGAGATCGGCGCCGGCTTCGCCAGCGTGGCCGACTTCGGCAGCACGCACGGCGACAGCCTCACGCCCGAGGGCTTCGCGGCCAACAAGGCCGGCGGCGTGCTCGGCGGCATCAGCACCGGGCAGGACCTGGAGGTGCAGATCGCCATCAAGCCCACCAGCTCCATCCTGGTGCCGCGCGAGAGCATCGACATCGAGGGCAAGAGCACCGAGCTCATCACCAAGGGCCGCCACGACCCCTGCGTGGGCATCCGCGCCACCCCCATCGCCGAGGCCCTGCTGGCCCTGGTCGTCATGGACCACGCGCTGCTGCACCGCGCGCAGTGCGGCGACGTGCGCACGGACACACCGGACATCGCCGCGCGCGCCCGTGGCTGAGCGCGGCCGGCTCTTTGCCTTCTGCGCGCTGTCGGGCAGTTACTTCGCGCACATCGGTTTCTTCAATCCTTACCTGCCGCTCTGGCTCAAGGACCTGGGCTTCGGCCTGCTGGCCATCAGCGTGCTCACCTCGGTGCAGGCGGCCACGCGCCTGTTCGCGCCCTATGGCTGGGGCTGGCTGAGCGACCACACCGGCGAGCGCGTGCGCCTGCTGCGGGTGGGCGCCGGCGTGGCGCTGCTGTGCTCGCTGGGCCTGTGGTTCGAACTGAGCGGCCCGCTGCTGTTCGTGGTGCTGCTGCTGATGTTCACCCACACCAGCGGCATGATGCCCATGAGCGAGGCCGTGCTGGCCCAGCAGGTGAGCCGCGATGGCCGGCTGGACGTGCGCCGCTACGGCCGCGTGCGGGTCTGGGGCTCGCTGGGCTTCCTGGTCACGGTGCTGGCGGCCGGCGCCTGGTTCCAGGCCTTCGGCATGGGCAGCTTCGCGGCCTGGACCTCGCTCAGCCTGGCCGCCGTGGCGCTGAGCACCTGGCTGCTGCCCGACGCGCGCGAGCCCGCCGCGCACCAGGCCAGGGCCGAGCCGATCGGGCCCGTGCTGCGCCAGCCGCGCATGCGCTGGTTCTTCGCGGCCGTGTTCTTTCACGTGCTGGCGCACGTGTTCATCTACGTCTTCTTCTCGCTGCACCTGGACGCGCTGGGCTACCCCAAGTCGGCCATCGGCGCGTTCTGGGCCGCCTCGGTGCTGGTGGAGATCGGCTGGTTCCTCACCCAGGGGCGCTGGATGCCCGCCCTGTCTTTGCCGGGCTGGCTGGCGCTGGGCGGCGCGCTCACCGCGCTGCGCATGGCGGTCACGGCCGGGCTGCCGTCGGTGTGGCCGCTGCTGGCGCTGGCGCAGCTGGCGCACGCCATCACCTTCGCGGCGCACCACACGGTCTGCATCGCCTGGATCAGCGAGCACTTTCCGGGCCGCCTGCGCGGGCGCGGGCAGGCGCTGTACGCGGTGCTGGGCTACGGCCTGTCGGGCGTCACCGGCGGCCTGCTGGGCGGCCTGGTGTCCAGCCGCTTCGGCCTGGCCAGCGTGTTCTGGCTGGGCGCGCTCTGCGGGCTGGTGGCCGCCGCTTGCGCGCTCAGGGTGCGGGCGTTGACGCGAGCCAGCGGCGGAACGGGTTGAAGCCCGTCACCAGGCCCGTGGCCACCAGCACCAGCGCGCCGCCGATGAACAGGCCGCTGGAGAGCTCCTCGCCCAGGAACAGGTGTCCCCAGGTGACGCCGAAGATCGGGATCATGAAGGCCGGGCTGATGGCCGCCACCGGCGAAACGTGGCGCAGGATGCGCAGGTGGACCCAGTAGGCGGTGCCCGAGGTGACGATGCCCAGCACGCCCACCGCCATGAGCGCGGCCGGCGTGAACGTGGCCTGCGGCCAGGCCCAGGCCGCGCCGGGCAGCAGGAACACCAGGGCGCCGGCGTGCAGGCCGGCCGCGATGGCCAGCGGCTCCATGCGCGTGGTGGCGCGCTTCATCAGCGGCGTGGAGGCCCCGTAGCCGGCCGAGGCGGCGATGCAGGCCAGCACGGCCAGGATGGTCGGGCCATCGAGCCGCACCGGGCCCAGTTGCACGATGAGCCCCACGCCCACGAAACCCAGGGCGCAGCCGATGAGCTTGTGGCGCGTCAGCGTGTCTTCCTTCAGCCAGGCGGCGGCCAGGGTGCCGAACAGCACGGCCGTGGTGTTGAGCAGGGCGCTGTAGCCGGCCGGCAGGTACAGCGCGGCCCAGGCGTAGAGCAGGAAGGGCAGAACCACGGTGAGCGTGCCCAGCCCCAGCAGCTCGCGCCAGTGCTTCCAGGGCCAGCGCTGGCCCAGCGCGCGCATGACGATGGTGAGCACCACCAGCGCCAGCGCCACGCGGATGCCGGCCAGCGGCAGCGGCGTGAGCGCCGGCGTGGCGATGCGCAGGAACAGGAAGGAGGCCCCCCAGAGCGCCGACAGCCCAACGAGCTGGGCGAAGTGGCGGGTTTTCACCGGGCGGCGGCCTTGCGGACCAGCCCTTCGATCGCGAGTTCGTAGCCCGCGACGCCGAAACCGACCACGATGCCCGCCGCCACCGGCGACACGTAGGAGTGGTGGCGGAAGGCCTCGCGCGCGTGCACGTTGGAGATGTGCACCTCCATCACCGGCAGCGGCGCGACGCCGGCGATGGCGTCGTGCAGCGCGATGGAGGTGTGGGTGTAGGCGCCGGGGTTCATCACCACGCCCAGCAGCTCGCCGGCCTTGAAGCGCCGGCCGGCGGCGTGGATGGCGTCGATCAGCGCGCCCTCGTGGTTGCTCTGCAGCGCCTCCAGCGTGTGGCCCAGGCGCTCGGCGGTGGCGCGGCAGCTGGCCTCCACGTCGGCCAGGGTGGCCGCGCCGTAGGTGGCGGGCTCGCGCGTGCCGAGCAGGTTCAGGTTGGGGCCGTTGAGCAGCAGGATGGCGGGCATGGACGGGCTTTCCTTGTGATCCGACCGACTTTAAACCAGCGGCACCGACAGCCGTGCGATCACCTCGCGCGTGCCCGGGCGCACGCCGCGCCACCAGGCGAAGGCCTCGGCCGCCTGTTCCACCAGCATGCCCACGCCGTCGGCCAGCGCGTGCACCCCGGCCTCGCGCGCCTGCCGCAGGAACGGGGTCAGGCCCTTGCCGTAGACCATGTCGTAGGCGAGGGCGCCGGGCGCGAACAGGCCGCCGGGCAGGGGCAGGGCCTCGCCGGACAGGCCGGCCGAGGTGGCGTTGATCACCACGTCGAAG
Organism: Hydrogenophaga sp. 70-12; assembly: GCF_001897365.1. Lineage (NCBI taxonomy): Bacteria > Pseudomonadati > Pseudomonadota > Betaproteobacteria > Burkholderiales > Comamonadaceae > Hydrogenophaga > Hydrogenophaga sp. 70-12. The sequence continues at coordinate 11,600 of NZ_MKSS01000203.1, read as the reverse complement.
CGCTCGCCCGCGAGGTCCGCGTAGCCGCCGCTCTGCAGCGTGGCGTGGGCGGCGAAATCGGCGCGCAGCGCGTGCGCCTTGTCGGCCGTGCGGTTGGCCACGGCCAGCGCGGCCGGGCCCTGTTGCGCCAGGGGCAGCAGCGCGCCGCGCGTGGCGCCGCCCGCGCCCAGCAGCAGCACGCGCCGGCCCTTGAGCGCGTGGCCCAGGTTGCGCTGGATGTCATTGACCAGGCCGACGCCGTCGAAATTCTCGGCGCGGATGCGATCGCCCGGCTCGAAGCGCAGGGCGTTGGCCGCACCGGCCAGGCGCGCGGCCTCGCTCGGGTCGGTGGCCAGTTCGCAGGCCTGCAGCTTGAAGGGCAGGGTGACGTTGGCACCGCGCCCGCCCTGTTCGCGAAAGGCCCGCAGCGTGGCCGCGAAGCCGTCCAGCGGCGCCTCGATGGCGGTGTAGTCGATGTCCTGCCCGGTGGCCTGGGCGAAGGCGGCGTGGATCTGCGGGGACTTGCTGTGCGAGATCGGGTGGCCGATGACGGCGTAGCGGTCGGTCATGGGTGGGGCCTCGGGGCTAACACGCCCTGCGGACAGGGTCTTTGCGGGGAACCCGGCATTGTCTCGCAGCGCCGGGCGAGACAATTCGGCCCATGAACACCCCACGCCTCAAGATCGATTTCGTCTCCGACGTCTCCTGCCCCTGGTGCGCCATCGGCCTCGGCGGGCTGGAGCAGGCCCTGAGACGGCTCGATGGCCAGGTCGCGGCCGACATCAGCTTCCAGCCCTTCGAGCTGAACCCGGCGATGGGCGCCGAGGGCCAGGACATCGGCGAGCACCTGACGGAAAAGTACGGCAGCACGCCCGAGCAGCAGGCCCAGATCCGCGGGACCATCGCCGCGCGTGGCGCCGAGGTGGGCTTCAGCTTCAATCCCGCCGGCCGGGGCCGTATCTGGAACACCTTCGACGCCCACCGCCTGCTGCACTGGGCGGCCGAAGAGGGCGCGCCCGGGCGGCAGCACGCGCTCAAGAAGGCGCTGATGGCCGCCTGTCACACGCGCAGCGAGGCCATGGGCCACCACGATGTGCTGCTGGCCTGCGTGCGCGAGGCGGGGCTGGACGAAGCGCGCGCCCGGGCCATTCTGGCCAGCGACGAATTCGCGCAGGACGTGCGCGAGCGCGAGCAGTTCTACCTGTCGCACGGCATCCACGCGGTGCCGGCGGTGATCGTCAACGACCGCCACCTGATCTCGGGCGGTCAGCCGGCGGCGGTGTACGAGCAGGCGCTGCGGCAGATCGCGGCCGGGCAGGCGGAGTGATCGCGCGGCGGCGCGGGGCTCAGCGGGTCGGTTCGCGCGCCTCGCCGTCATGCGCCGGCGCTGCCGCAGGCGCCGAGGCCATGTCCAGTTCGGCGCGCAGGCGCGGCAAGTACTGCGGGTAGGCCCGCTGAAGAAAGTCCACCAGCTTTTCACGCACCTCGCAGCGCAGGTCCCAGGCCGCGCCGGCCGAGCCCGCCGTGACCAGGCAGCGCAATTGCAGGGCGCGTTCGCCGGCTTCCGTCACCTGCAAGAGGTTGAGTCGCTTGTCCCAGTGGGGCGAGGCCTCGCAGATGCGCTGCAACTCCTCGCGCAGAGGCGCCAGCGGCGTGCGGTAGTCCACCCACAGAAAGACGGTGCCGATGAGCTCGGATGTGGTGCGTGTCCAGTTCTGGAAGGGCTTCTCGATCCAGTACTGCAGCGGCACCACCAGGCGGCGCTGGTCCCAGATGCGCACCACCACGTAGGTTCCCGTGATCTCCTCGATCACGCCCCACTCGCCCTCGACGATCACCACGTCGTCGAGGCGGATCGGCTGGCTCAAGCCGATCTGCAGGCCCGCGATCAGGTTGCCCAGCACCGGCCGCGCGGCGAAGCCCGCCACCAGACCCGCCAGGCCGGCAGAGGCCAGCAGGCTGGTGCCGATCTGTCGCGCCTGTGGAAAGGTCATCAGCATGAGCGACAGGCCGATCAGCAGCACCAGGCCCTGCAGCGTGCGCGCGAGCACGCGCGTCTGTGTCTGGATGCGGCGCGCGTGCAGGTTGTCGGCGGTGCTGGTGGGGTTGGTGTCGATGACGCCCTGGGCCACGCCGCGCACCGCGTTGGACACCAGCCAGGTCACGGCGCCGATCAGCAGCAGTGCGCAGAGCTGCTGGGCACCGGCCAGGCCCGGCGCGTTGGCCGGCGTGCCTTGCAGCACGGCATTGACGGGCAGCAGCGGTAGGCCCCATTTCGCGGGTGAGCGGATGGCCCTGGCCACGCTGGCCGCGACGGGCGCATCGCGGGTGGCGCGGCGCACCAGGCGTTCGCCGATGCGAAAGGCCAGGCTGGCGAGCAGCACGCCGATCAGCATGCTGCCCAGCGAGGGCAGCCAGGTCAGCAGGGCGGGTGGCAGCCAGTTCAACGCGTCCATGCGGCCGCAGGTTAACCAGCGTGCCTATCCGCACGCAAGTCTGTGTGCTTTGAAAATCGCAGCAAGGAAGCCGCGCGCCAGATGGACGGCGCCCTCAGCGTCCCAGCTGCGCCAGCGCCGCCTGCAGGCCGGCCAGACCGCCCACGCGCTGGTCGTTGATGAAGATCTGCGGCATCTGGCGCACCGAGGGGCCGCATTTTTCGTAGAACGCGAGGCGCTCGGCCTCGTCGTCGATCTTGATCTCCTCGAAGTCCATGGCGCGGGACTTCAGCAGCATCTTGGCGGACTCGCACTGCGGGCAGGCGGACTTGGAATAGACGGTGATCTTCAGGCTCATGCGGGAAGTGTAGGGGGATGGCCGCTCAGGCCGCCTCGCGCTGCGCCAGCGCCCGCGCGATGCGTTGCTTCTTGACCGTGGGCCGTGGCACCGGGTGCGGCAGGTGCTCGAACCAGGCGCGCACGTCCTCGTCCAGCCCGCTGCCGTGCATGTAGTTGTAGAGCGCCTTGCGCAGGCCAATGCCCAGCGCGTCGTGGTCCACGCCGGTGGGGTCGATGAACCCGATGTCGTTCTTCGCGAAGCTCACCGGCGGCAGCGGCACCAGCTCGATGCCGTAGGCCTTCGGGTCCAGCCCCACGGGTGAGTGCACCGTGCAGGAGAAGCGGTGGAAGAAGCCGCTCTGGATGCAGCCATTGAGGAAGAGCTGGCGCACGTACTCCAGCGCGTCCACCGTGTCTTGCACGGTCTGCGTGGGAAAGCCGTACATCAGGTAGGCGTGCACCAGGATGCCGGCGTCGCTGAAGCCCTTGGTGACGCGCGCCACCTGGTCCACGGTCACGCCCTTTTTCATGAGCGCGAGCAGGCGGTCGCTGGCCACCTCCAGCCCGCCGCTCATGGCGATGCAGCCGCTGTCGGCCAGCAGCTGCGAGAGTTGGGGCGTGAAGGTTTTTTCGAAGCGGATGTTGCCCCACCAGCTGATGGCCAGGTCGCGGCGCAGCAGTTCCTCGGCCAGGGCTTTCAGGGCCTTGGGCGGCGCGGCTTCGTCGACGAAGTGAAAGCCGGTCTGGCCGGTTTCATCGACGATGCGTTCGATGCGGTCGACCAGGGTGCTGGCGGCGGCGGTCTCGTAGCGGCCGATGTAGTCCAGCCCCACGTCGCAGAAGCTGCACTTCTTCCAGTAGCAGCCGTGCGCCACCGTGAGCTTGTTCCAGCGCCCGTCGCTCCAGAGCCGGTGCATGGGGTTGAGCATGTCGAGCAGGCTCAGGTAATCGTGCAGCGGCAGGCCGTCCCAGGTGGGCGTGCCCACGTCCTCGAAGGGCACGTCGGGCTCGGCGAGGTTGAGGTACTTCACCGCGCCGCTGCCGGTGTCGCGCAGGAAGGTGCGCACCAAGCGCTGCGCGCTTCGCCGGCCCTGCAGGTGCTCGATGAGCGCGAGCAGCGGGCGCTCGCCCGCGTCCAGGGTGACGTAGTCGACGAAGTGAAACAGGCGCGCTTCCTTCAGCTCGCGCAGCTCGGTGTTGACGTAGCCGCCGCCGAGCGCGATCGGCAGCGCCGGCCAGCGCGACTTGATGGCCTGCGCGATGCGCAGCGCGCCATAGACCGCGCCGGGGAAGGGCACCGAGAGCAGCACCAGTTGCGGGTTCGCGCGCGCCACCGCGTTCAGGGCCAGCTCGCGCAGCAGTTCGTCCACCAGCGTGGGTGGCGCGGCCAGGGCCTGGGCCAGGGGCTCGAAGGTGGGCTGGCTGCTGGCCAGGGATTCCCCATAGCGCACGAAGGCGAAGCGCTCGTCCACCGCGTCGCGGACCACGTCGGCCAGGTCGTCGAGGAAGAGGGTGGCGATGTGGCGCGCGCGGTCGTTCGTGCCCAGGGCGCCGAAGGCCCAGCCCAGCGGGTCGCCGCTCTCTTCCTCGTTGAGGTGGCTGTACTGGTCCAGCGCCGCAAAGCGCGGGCCTTCGGGCAGCAGCTCGCGCGCGGCGATGCGGTGCGCCAGCGTGCTGTCGCGCCCCTGCAGGAAAGCGATGGTGGGCGCGATGGCGCGGCGGTGGCGCGCAAAGTCGTCGAGGAAGGCGTGCACGCTGGCGCTGCGCTGCCGCTCGGGCAGGGCCAGGGCGCGCTCGCGGATGGCGTCCAGCCCGGCGGGCGTGAACAGCCGCAGCACCAGGGCCAGGGCCAGGTCGGTCTGTTCGGCCTCGATGCCGCGCGAGCGCAGGAAGCCCGTGAGGTAGGCGGTGGAGGGGTAGGGCGTGTTGAGCTGCGTCATCGGCGGGATGACGCTGAGCACGCGGAAGGCGGAAGCGGTCATGGCAGGGCGGAGCCGGGCAGTGTACGGGGCCGCGGCCCGGGCGGCGCGGCGCCCCCGTTCAGTCGAGCGGGCGCAGCGCCTCGACCAGGCCGGCGATGTTGCCCACGCCCAGCTTGCCGTAGATGCCCTGGATCTGGTTGCGGATGGTGGCGGGCGCGCGCTCCAGCAGGCGCGCGATCTCCTTGTGGGTGTGGCCCTTGGCCACCAGGCGCGCGATCACCAGCTCGCGCGGCGACAGGTCGTCGGCCGCGCAGCGCGGGCGCGCGCCCAGGAACAGCAGGCCCTGTTCCACGCGGTGCCAGACCACGGCGCGCACGCCCAGGTAGCGGGCCTGGCCGCGCCGCAGGTGGTCCAGCAGGACGGGGGGCAGGGCGGTGCCGCCGTTCCAGGCGGTCCATTCGGCGCGCAGCGCGGACTCGAAGCCGGCGTCGGCGTGGTAGATCACGCCGTGCGGATCGGCGATGGCCGTGCCGTGCGCCGGCCGGCGCGAGGCCTCCAGCCGGTCGAGGTGGGCGATGCGGTTGAAGGCCAGGGCCTGCATCACGTGCGGCGACAGCGCGGCCAGCAGGCGCTGCTCGTCGCCGGCGCAGCGCGCGCGTTCGTCGGCCCGGAACAGGGTGAGCCAGTGCACGAAGCGCGTGCGTGGGTCGTGCTCGGAGCTGATGAAGAAGTTGGCCTGCTCGAAGCGGCGGCCGTGCTCGCGCAGCGGCGCCTGTTCGCGGTGGTGGAACCAGTCGCGGGCGTTGAAGGCCAGCGTGGTGCGCGGCTGCAGGCCGGCGGCCACGGCGGCGGTGTCCAGGTGCTTGATCTGCTCGTAGCTGGCCAGCATCTCGGGCGGCTGCTCGTGCAGGTGGATGGTGTGGATGTGAATGCCGTCGGGCCGGCTGGTGGCCGTGCCCCACATCGAGGAGTCGAAGGGCAGCGCCTGGCGCAGATGCTGCAGCGCCGCATCCTGGAAGCGCTCCAGCGGCAGCTCGTGCGAGAGGCGGTACAGCGTCAGGACGAACTGGCTGAAGTCTTCGATGGACATGGGCGGGTGGACGGCGGCTCGGGCTGTGGTCTTCTTCGCGGGGGCGGTGCATTTGCACTATGCGGCCGACCCCGGGGGGCTTCCTAGAATGCCCGCGATGCCCGGGGATGATATGCCTGTGATCCGTTTTTCGCCGCCGCGCCTGGGGCGCTGGCTGGCCATCGGCGCGTCGGCGCTGCTCATCGCGGCCACGGCCATCGCCCAGGGGTTGCCTCCCGAGCCGCCCCTGCCGCCCATTCGCATCCTGGCGCCCGAGGCGCGGCAGCCGGTGCGGGTGCAGCGGGCCGTGGTGCGAACCGAGATCGTCGGCCTGGCGGCGGCCACGCGCGTGGAGCTGGAGCTGTTCAACCCGAACGCCGAGGCGCTGCAGGCCGAACTGCAGTTTCCCTTGCTGGACGGGCAGGTGGTGACGGGCTTTGCGCTCGACATCGGCGGCCAGCTGCGCGCGGCGGTGCCGGTGGAGAAGGTCAAGGGCCGCCAGGTGTTCGAGGACGTGGTGCGCGCCCGCGTGGACCCGGCGCTGCTGGAAGCCACCCAGGGCGGGCACCACAAGCTGCACGTGTATCCCCTGCCGGCCCGCGGCCAGCGCCGCGTGGTGCTGGAGATCCGCGAGTCCGTGCCCGCCAGCGCCCGGCCGGTCTGGCGCCTGCCGCTGCGCTTCGGCGGCGCGGTGGGTGCCCTGGACGTGGCGGTGCAGGTGGCCGGCGTGGCGCCGCGCGCGCTCTCGGCCACGCTGGGCGCCGAGCGCCTGGGCGCCACGGCGCACAACGGCGGCAGCCGCATCGCCTTCGGGCGGGTCACGCACCAGGGCCACGATGGATTGCGCCTTGCCCTGCCGGCCGCGCCGCGCGAACCCCTGGTGAGCACCGACACCTGGCAGGACCAGCGCTACTTCCTGGCCGAGCTGCCGGTGGCCGCATCGCGCTGGGCCCGCCCGGCACCGCGCCGCGTGGCCCTGCTGTGGGACGCCTCGGCCTCCGGCGCGCAGCGCGACCACGCGCGCGAATTCGCCGTGCTCGATGCCTGGTTCCGCCAACTGGGTGAGGTGCAGGTGCAGCTGGTGGTGGCGCGCAACGAGGCCGAGCCGGTGCAGACGCACACCGTGCGCGGCGGTGACTGGAGCGCCCTGCGCCAGCGCCTGCAGGCCCTGCCCTACGACGGCGCGACGCGCCTTCAGGCCCTGCAGCCGCCGGCCGACGCCGACATCGCCGTGCTGTTCTCCGACGGCATGGGCAACTGGGGCGCCGCCGGCCTGCCCAGCCCGGCCATGCCGCTGGTGGCCTTCTCGTCCTCGGCGGGCGCGGCGGCGCGCACCCTGCGCCACGCGGCCGAGGCCAGTGGCGGCGCCTACGCCGACCTGCAGGCCCTGGACACGGCGCAGGCCCTGCCACTGCTCACGCACGAGCGCCAGCGCGTAGTGGACGTGCAGGCCGAGGGCGCGCGCGACCTGGAGCTGGGCTCGGTTTACCCGCAGGGCGGGCGGATCGGCGTGGCCGGCGTGCTGACGCAGCCGCGGGCGCGCCTGCAGCTCACGCTCTCGGCGCCCGACGGCGCGCGCCAGGTCCGACGCCTTGAGTTGTCCGCCGACGGCGCGCCGCCGCCGGTGCGCGGCGCCACGCCGGTGGCCGTGGCCGCGCACCGCTGGGCCGGCTGGCGCATCGCCCGGCTGGAGGCCGACCTGGAGCGCCAGCGCCAGGCGATCCGCCGCCTGGGCCAGGCCTTCGGCATCGCCAGCACCGAGACCTCGCTGCTGGTGCTCGACACCGCCGAGGACTACGTGCTGTTCGACGTCGAGCCCCCGCCCGATCTGCGCGCCGAGTGGGACACGCTGATGCTGCACCGGCGCGAAGGCGCGGTGCGCCGCCAGCAGATCGCGCTGGCGAAGACGGTCGAGCGCTTCAACGAGAAGCTGGCCTGGTGGGAGAAGGCCTTCCCGAAGGACGCGCCGCCGCCGCCCCGGGTCGCGCCGGGCAGCGGCTCAGACAACCGGCGCGCGGCGCCCGCGGCCATGGCCCGTCCGCCGGCCCCCGCGCCCGCGCCCGCACCCGGTGGCGCGGCCCCGCAACCGGCGCTGCCGGGCGACACCACCATCGCGCTGCGCCCCTGGCAGCCCGACGAGCCCTACGCGCGCCGCCTGCGCGCCGCCAGGGACGAGGACCTCTATGCCATCTACCTCGACGAGCGCCCCGGCTACGCGAAAAGCTCGGCCTTCTTCCTGGACGTGGCCGACCTGCTGGTGGCGCGCGGGCAGAACGCCCTGGCGCTGCGCGTGCTGTCCAACCTGGCCGAAATGGACCTGGAGAACCGCCACCTGCTGCGCATCCTGGCCTATCGCCTGCAGCAGGCCGGCGCCGTGGCCGACGCGCTGCCCGTGCTGGAGCGGGTGCGGCGCCTGGCGCCCGACGAACCCCAGTCCTGGCGCGACCTGGGCCTGGCGCTGGCCCAGTCCGGCGAGGCGCAGCGCGCGGTCGACACCTTGGTGGAGGTCGTCTCGCGGGCCTGGAACGACCGCTTCCCCGACATCGAACTGATCGCGCTGGCCGAGCTCAACGCCATCGCCGCGCGCGCCGAGGCCACCGGCCGGCCGGTGGACCTGTGGCGCCTGGACCCGCGCCTGCGGCGCAACCTGCCGCTGGACCTGCGCGCCGTGCTGTCCTGGGACGCCGACAACACCGACATCGACCTCTGGGTGATCGACCCCAACGGCGAGCGCGCCTACTACGCCAACCGCCTCACCTACCAGGGCGGGCGCATGTCGCGCGACTTCGTCGGCGGCTACGGCCCCGAGGAGTTCTCGCTGCGCCAGGCCAAGCCCGGCACCTACACGGTGAAGGCGCAGTTCTATGGCCACCGCCAGCAGATCGTGGCGCCGGCCACCACGCTCATGCTGCGCCTGTCCACCGACTTCGGCCGAGCCACGCAGAAGGACCAGGACGTGGTGCTGCGCCTCAGCGGCCGGGGCGACGAGGTCACCGTGGGCACCTTCACCGTGGGCGAAGGCGCCAGGCCATGAGGCGCGCCGCAGTGGCCGCGCTGGCGGCGCTCGCGGCCGGGGTGGCGCTGGCGGGCGATGGCGCGCCGCGCTGGCAACTGCTGTTCTTCCATCCGTTTCGGCCGGGCGTGCTGCAGCAGTGCCAGGACGCCCACCGGCGCGAGGACTTCGGCCGCATGGCCGGTGTCGACGCCGCCGATCCTTTCAAGGCCTGGGTGGTGCAAGGGCCGTTGGAGCTGCGCTGGCGGGGCGGCCTGCTGTCGCTGGACGGCCCCGGCGCGCCGCGCGCGCACCCGCCCACCGACCTGTGCTTCACGCTCCGCGTCGACGGCCAGCCGCTGGTCTCGGGCGCGGTGGTGCCGGGCCAGTCGGCGCGGCTGCTGCGCTTTCCCACGCTGGTGCGGCAGTCCGGCGGCCCCGACGCCGCCGTCGAGCGCTACGAGCTGCTGCCGCATTTCCCCGCTTCCCTGAACGACCCCGTGCCGGCGGCCTGGGCCCTTCTGGGCCCGCGCTGATCTCCACGCCACACCCACGATGACCCATTCCCCTTTTCTTCGGCGCCTCCTGTTGGGTGCCGCCCTCGTCGGCGCCGCGCACGCGGCCCAGGCCCAGAACAGCGGCCAGAAAGAGGTGCTGACCGACCCGCAGGCGCGCCTGGACTTCGTGCGCGGGCTGCCCTACAGCGGCGAGCGGCCCACGCTCGCCGGCTTCAGCCCGGCCCAGCCCATCAAGGGCTTCGCGGCCCCGGCGGGCCAGCACGAACAGACCCAGGCCTACCGCAGCGCCAGCGGCTGTGTGGCCTTCTTCTTCCCGCCCGGTCCCGAGGTGGCCGACGTCGCGTTCAAGTGGAGCGGACCGGCCTGCAAGGGCCAGCCGGTCGAGGGCCGCGGCGAGCTGCAGATCCGCCGGCGCATGGGTGAGACCACGGCGGTGGCCGTGCTGCACGGCGAATTCAAGGGCGGCATGCTCACCGGCGAGGCCCAGAAGGCCTACTTCTATTTCGACGCCAAAGGCCAGGCCCTGCCGGGCGTGCACCTGATGGTGGGCAGCTTCGCCAACAGCGTGTTGCATGGCCCGGGCAGCGCACGCTGGAGCGGCGCGCCCGATGCGCGCCCCGCCGCCTGGTTCCGCGAAGGCCACTTCAAGGACGGCTCGCTGCAGGGCGAGGGCGTGCTCGCCCGCCTGCGGCCCTACCCGGGCGTCGAGGCCGAAATCCAGCGCCTGCGTTTCGACGAGGCCGGCGACATCTACATCGAGCAGGCCCGCGTGAACGGCGGCAAGCTGATCGAAGGCACGCTCTATTTCGAGGGCGACGCCCGGCCCTGGACTGTCGAGCTGGCGGTCTGGCGCAACGCGTCGGTGGAGGCCGCGCGCCTGCTGCGCACCGACCCGGCGAACCGGACGGTGCTGCTGGCCGCCTGCGAGAAGTGGCGTTTCGACGGCCCGCGCTTGTCGTGCGAACGCGGCTCGGTCAGCCACGGCACCATCGTCAGCTCCATCGGCACCTCGAACGGGGCCTTCGCCCTGCGCCTGCCCGTGCGCGGCGGCGAGGTGCCGTTTCGCCCCGGCGCCGATGCCCCGGTCAGCGTCGGCGTGGGGGACGGCGAGTTTCCCGTGCGCTGCGACGCCGAGCTGAGCCAGTGCAGCGGCCGGGGCGTGCTGCCGGTCGCGCTCAGCAGCCTGTACTGGCATGGCGACATCGAATGGCGCGACGGCGCGGTGCGCCCCGTTCAGGCCTCGCTGTACGCGCTGCGCGACAAGGACGCGCAGCCCAAGCCCGACAGCGACCGCCGCGTGGCGCGCTGCGACCGCTTCGATGACCCCTTGCGCTGCCGCGAGGGCAAGGTGTTCTGGGAGGACGGCGGGAGCTTCGACGGTGCCTGGTTCTACGAGGGCGCCCGGTTCGAGGCCGAGGACAAGGTTCCGCCGCGCTACGTGGCGCACGCCACGCAGAACATCGTGCCGCGCGGCTGGGGCACGCTCACCTACGCCACGGGCAACTGGGCCGAGGTGCGCATGGACGCCGACGGCGACATCGTCGACGTGGGCAAGTGCGACAAGCCCCGCGAGTCCGCCAGCTTCACCTGCCGCGTGGACGGTGGCACGGTGTTCTTCCGCGCCGAAGGCCGCGAGCACCGGGTGCGTGAGAGCGAAGCGCCCCCGCGATCGGTCTACACACCACCGGCCGGCGGCGGTGGCCGTTTCGAGCGCATACCGGTGCCGCAGCGCCCGGTCTATGTGCTGCCGGGCATGCGCTGATGGCCCGGTCCCTGCCGGGTCGCCTGACCCGGGCGCTGGCGGCCGCCCACCTCAGTCCGCCAGGTCCCCGATCGGCACGCAGCTGCAGAACAGGTTGCGGTCGCCGTAGACGTTGTCCACACGGCCCACGGGCGGCCAGTACTTGGCGTGTGCGCGCGTGTCCAGCACGGCGGCGCCGGTCTCGCGCGGGTAGGCGCGCGTCCACTCACCCTTGAGCAGGCTGGCCGCGGTGTGCGGCGCGTGCTTCAGGGGGTTGTCGTCCTGCGGCCATTCGCCTTTTTCGATGCGGCGGATTTCCTCGCGGATGGCGATCATGGCCTCGATGAAGCGGTCGATCTCCTCCAGCGTCTCGCTCTCGGTGGGCTCCACCATGAGCGTGTTGGCCACCGGAAAGGACAGCGTGGGCGCGTGGAAGCCGTAGTCGATCAGGCGCTTGGCCACGTCCTCGGCCATCACACCGCTGGTGTCTTTCAGGTCGCGCAGGTCGAGGATGCACTCGTGCGCCACATGCCCGTTGGCGCTCGCGTACAGCGTGGGGAAGTGGTCCTTGAGGCGCGCGCTGATGTAGTTGGCCGAGAGGATGG
>NZ_MKSS01000202.1:0-12155 GCF_001897365.1 Hydrogenophaga sp. 70-12 | reverse complement strand
CACCAACCCGGGTCTCGACCTCAAGGACTTCATCGGCACCAAGTTCACCACCGGCCCCGACGGCAAGCTCTACCAGCTGCCCGACCAGCAGTTCGCCAACCTCTACTGGTTCCGCGCCGACCTGTTCGCGCGCCAGGACCTGAAGGACAAGTTCAAGGCCAAGTACGGCTACGACCTCGGCGTGCCGCTGAACTGGAGCGCCTACGAGGACATCGCCGAGTTCTTCACCAACGACGTGAAGACCATCGACGGCAAGCCCATCTACGGCCACATGGACTACGGCAAGAAGGACCCGTCGCTGGGCTGGCGCTTCACCGACGCCTGGCTCTCCATGGCCGGCACCGCCGACATCGGCACGCCCAACGGACTGCCGATCGACGAATGGGGCATCCGCGTGGCCGCCGACAAGTGCACGCCGGTGGGTGCCTCGGTGGCGCGCGGCGGCGCGACCAACTCCCCGGCGGCCGTCTACGCGCTCACCAAGTACGTGGACTGGATGAAGAAGTACGCGCCCAAGGAAGCCACGGGCATGACCTTTGGCGAGGCCGGCCCGGTGCCCGCCCAGGGCCAGATCGCGCAGCAGATCTTCTGGTACACGGCCTTCACCGCCGACATGACCAAGCCGGGACTGCCGGTGGTCAATGCCGACGGCACGCCCAAGTGGCGCATGGCCCCCGGCCCCAACGGCCCGTACTGGAAGCAGGGCATGCAGAACGGCTACCAGGACGTGGGCTCCTGGACCTTCTTCAAGAACCACGACGCCAACCGCACCGCGGCGGCCTGGCTGTACGCGCAGTTCATCACCGCCAAGACCACCTCGCTGAAGAAGACCATCGTCGGCCTCACGCCGATCCGCGAGAGCGACATCCAGAGCAAGGCCATGACCGACATGGCGCCCAAGCTCGGGGGGCTGGTGGAGTTCTACCGCTCGCCCGCGCGTGTGGCCTGGAGCCCCACAGGCACCAACGTGCCCGACTACCCCAAGCTCGCGCAGCTGTGGTGGCAGAACGTGGCGCAGGCCGTCACGGGTGAAAAAACGCCGCAGCAGGCCATGGACGGCCTGGCCGACCAGATGGACCAGGTGATGGCCCGCCTGGAGCGCGCCGGCATGGAACGCTGCGCGCCCAAGCTCAATCCCAAGGGCGACCCCAACAAGTGGCTGAGCGACAAGGCCGCGCCCTGGAAGAAGCTGGCGAACGAGAAGCCCAAGGGCGAGACCATCGCCTACGATCAGCTGCTCAACGCCTGGAAAGCGGGCAAGGTCCGCTGACCGATATCCTGCGCCGCGTTGCCCCGGGCGCCTCATGCCCGGGGCCCGTCCGCCCTGTTTCGCATGAACCGAGAACAACGACTCGCCTCCCTCGCCGAGACCGAACGCTTCGACCTGGTGGTCGTGGGCGGTGGTGCCACCGGCCTGGGCGTGGCGCTCGACGCCGCGCTGCGCGGCTTCTCCGTCGCCTTGTTCGAATCGCATGATTTCGCCGGCGGCACGTCTTCGCGCGCCACCAAGCTGCTGCACGGTGGCGTGCGCTACCTCGCGCAAGGCAACGTGGCCCTGGTGCGCGAGGCCCTGGCCGAGCGCACCACGGTCATGGCCATCGCGCCCCACCTGGCGCAGCCGCTGCCTTTCGTCATGCCCAGCCACCAGTGGTGGCAGACGCCGTTCTACGGCATCGGGCTCAAGCTGTACGACCTGCTGGCCGGGCGCGCCGGCCTGGGATCCACCGAGTTCCTCGACCGCGCCCACACCCTGGAGGCCCTACCGGGCGTGAACCCCCAGGGCCTCAAGGGCGGCGTGCGCTACTGGGACGGCCAGTTCGACGACGCGCGCCTGGCCATCGCGCTGGCGCGCACCGCCGAGGCCGCGGGCGCGTCGGTGTTCAACCACGCCGAGGTGAGCGCCATCGCCACCGACGGCGACGGGCACGCGCTCACCGTGAAGGACCGCGTGGGCGGCGCCGAACACCGGGTGCGCGCGCGCTGCGTGGTCAACGCCACCGGCGTCTGGGTCGACGCCCTGCGCGAGGCCGCGGGCACGCCCTCGCACATGGTGCGGCCCAGCCAGGGCGTGCACCTGGTGGTCGACCGCGACTTTCTGGGCGGGGAGCACGCGCTGCTGGTGCCCAGGACCCGCGACGGCCGCGTGCTGTTCGCCGTGCCCTGGCTGGGCAAACTGATCCTGGGGACCACCGACACGCCGCGCCAGGACCTGGCGCGCGAGCCCGAACCGTTCGCGCAAGAGCTGAGCTTCATCCTCGACGAAGCCTCGCGTGCGCTCAGTCGGCCGGTGCGACGTGCCGACATCCGCAGCGCCTGGGTCGGCCTGCGCCCGCTGGTGGCGCCGCCGAGCGACGGCGGCGCCGGTACCAAGGCGCTGTCGCGCGAGCACACGGTGGTGGTCGACCGCAACGGGCTGGTCACGGTCACCGGTGGCAAATGGACCACCTACCGCGCCATGGCCGAGGACGTCCTGCAGCAGTGCTTCGACGCCGGCCGCCTGCCGCCCCGCGCCGGTGGGCAGAGCGCCAGGCACCGGCTGGTGGGCGCGCCGGTGCGCGCATCGGTGCCGATCCATGCCGCGCCCGGCTGGCACCTGTACGGCACCGAGGCCGAGCGGGTGCGTGGCCTGCCCGGCGCCGACCAGGCGCTGGGCCTGGGCCTGCACGCCGCGATGGTGCGGTTCGCAGTTCGTTGTGAGCATGCGCTCACTGTTGAAGATGTGTTGGCCCGCCGCTGGCGCGCACTCTTCCTGGACGCCATCCAGGCGGCGCGCATGGCGGGCTCGGTGGCCGCCATCCTGCGCGACGAGGGCATCGCCGATCCGCGCACTGACGACTTCCTGGCGCTCGCCCACCGTTACGCCGCGCCCGGCCTTTGACGCAGTCTTCGATTCATGCCATAATGCGCGGCTTCGCTCCCTTTTGGGGGTGATGTATCTTGGCGAAAGCCTTCTGCCCACCGAAGGGTGGCCTCCGCCGCGGCAGCAGCCGCTTGCAGTGGAAGCCCTCCAACGACGGGCCCAAGACTGATCGCTGCTGTCCGTGGTGGACAACAGCATTCAAGTTGGGACTTAAATCAAATGATTCAAACGCAATCTCGACTCGATGTTGCTGACAACACGGGTGCGAAATCCGTGATGTGCATCAAGGTGCTCGGCGGCTCCAAGCGCCGCTACGCCAGCGTGGGCGATGTCATCAAGGTCAGCATCAAGGAAGCAGCGCCTCGCGGCCGCGTCAAAAAGGGCGAGGTCTACAACGCCGTGGTGGTGCGCACCGCCAAGGGCATTCGCCGCCAGGACGGCGCACTGATCAAGTTCGATGGCAACGCGGCTGTGTTGCTCAACGCCAAGCTGGAGCCCATCGGCACCCGCATCTTCGGCCCGGTGACGCGCGAGTTGCGCACCGAGAAGTTCATGAAGATCGTGTCG
Organism: Hydrogenophaga sp. 70-12; assembly: GCF_001897365.1. NCBI lineage: Bacteria > Pseudomonadati > Pseudomonadota > Betaproteobacteria > Burkholderiales > Comamonadaceae > Hydrogenophaga > Hydrogenophaga sp. 70-12. The sequence goes on along the minus strand of NZ_MKSS01000202.1, from coordinate 8,728 downwards.
CTGGCCCCTGAGGTCCTCTGAGGTAAGCAGCATGAACAAGATTCGCAAAGGTGACCAGGTCATCGTCCTCACGGGGCGCGACAAGGGCAAGCGCGGCACGGTGCTCGAGCGCACCGACGAGCAGCATGTCGTGGTCGAGGGCGTCAACGTCGTCAAGAAGCACGCCAAGCCCAACCCGATGAAGGGTGTGACCGGCGGCATCGTCGAGAAGACCATGCCCATCGATCAGTCCAACGTGGCGATTTTCAACGCGGTGACCGGCAAGGCCGACCGCGTGGGCATCAAGGTTCAGGCCGATGGCAAGCGCGTTCGCGTCTACAAGTCCAGCGGCGAAGAGATCAAGGTGGCATGACCATGGCACGTTTCAAGCAACACTACGCCGAGAAGGTGGCGCCCGAGCTGACCAAGAAGTTCGGCTACAAGTCGCCGATGGAGGTGCCGCGCATCACCAAGATCACGCTCAACATGGGCGTGAGCGAGGCGGTCGCCGACAAGAAGGTGATGGACAACGCCGTGGGCGACCTCACCAAGATCGCTGGCCAGAAGCCCGTCGTGACCAAGGCCAAGAAGGCCATCGCCGGCTTCAAGATCCGTGAGCAACAGGCCATCGGCTGCATGGTCACGCTGCGCGGCGCCCGCATGTACGAATTCCTCGACCGCTTCGTCACCGTGGCCCTGCCCCGCGTGCGCGACTTCCGCGGTATCTCGGGTCGTTCGTTCGATGGCCGTGGCAACTACAACATCGGCGTCAAGGAACAGATCATCTTCCCCGAGATCGAGTACGACAAGGTCGATGCCCTGCGTGGCCTGAACATCAGCATCACGACGACCGCCAAGACCGACGAAGAGTGCAAGGCTCTGCTGGCGGGTTTCCGTTTCCCCTTCAAGAACTGAGGTGGCGTGTGGCTAAACAAGCACTGCTCCAACGTGAACTCAAGCGCGAGAAGCTCGCCGCCAAGTTCGCCAAGAAATACAACGAGCTCAAGGCCATCGCCGGCGACGCCAAGAAGTCGGACGAAGAGCGCGACGCCGCCCGCCTGGCCCTGCAAAAGTTGCCCCGCAACGCGAACCCGACCCGTCAGCGCAACCGCTGCGAGATCACCGGTCGCCCGCGTGGCACCTTCAACCACTTCGGCCTGGCCCGCGCCAAGGTCCGCGAAATGGCTTTTGCCGGTGAAATTCCCGGCATCACCAAAGCCAGCTGGTAAGCCTTAGGAGAACCCCACATGAGCATGAGTGATCCTATCGCCGACATGTTGACCCGTGTCCGCAACGCGCAGATGGTCGAAAAGGCCACCGTGGCGATGCCGGCGTCGAAAGTGAAAGCGGCGATCGCCCAGGTCCTGAAGGACGAGGGCTACATCGAAGACTTCAAGGTGGTCAACGAAGGCGGCAAGAGCGAGCTGGTCATCACCCTGAAGTACTACGCCGGCCGTCCCGTGATCGAGCGCATCGAGCGCGTGAGCCGTCCCGGCCTGCGCGTCTACCGTGGCCGCAACGCCATTCCCCAGGTCCAGAACGGCCTCGGCGTGGCGATCGTGACCACCCCGCGCGGCGTCATGACCGATCGCAAGGCGCGCGCCACCGGTGTCGGTGGTGAAGTGCTGTGCTACGTGGCCTGATGCGGGCATCGAGGAGAGACTGAAATGTCACGTATTGGAAAACTGCCGATCACGGTTCCCACCGGGGTCGAGGTCGTTCTCAAGGACGGCCTGATCAACGTCAAGGGCGCCAACGGTGCCCTGAGCCTGGCCGCCAACGCGCTGGTCAAGATCGACATCAACGCCGGCAAGGTGACCTTCGCGCCGGTCGACGAGTCGCGCGAGGCGAACGCCATGTCGGGCACCATGCGTCAGCTGGTCAACAACATGGTCACCGGTGTCAGCAAGGGCTTCGAGAAGAAGCTCAACCTGGTCGGCGTGGGTTTCAAGGCCCAGGCCCAGGGCGCCAAGCTCAACCTCACGGTGGGCTTCTCGCACCCGGTGATCATGGACATGCCCGCCGGCATCAAGGTGGAAACGCCCGCGCCCACGGAAATCGTGATCAAGGGTGCCGACCGCCAGCGCGTCGGCCAGATCGCGTCGGAAGTGCGCGCCGTGCGTCCGCCCGAGCCCTACAAAGGCAAGGGCATCCGCTATGCGGATGAGAAGGTCGTGATCAAGGAAACCAAGAAGAAATAAGGAGTCCGATCATGCTGACCAAGAAAGAACAACGCCTGCGCCGCGCGCGCCAGACCCGCATTCGCATCGCCCAGCAAGGCGCGGTGCGCCTGACGGTGAACCGCACCAACCTGCACATCTACGCCAACGTCGTGTCCGCCGACGGCTCGCGCATCCTCGCCTCGGCTTCCACGGCCGAGAAGGAAGTGCGCGCCCAACTGGGCGCCTCGGGCAAGGGTGGCAACGCCGCCGCTGCCGCCGTCATCGGCAAGCGCATCGCCGAGAAGGCGAAGGCCGCCGGCATCGAGAAAGTGGCGTTCGACCGCTCGGGCTTTGCCTACCACGGCCGCGTCAAGGCCCTTGCAGACGCCGCCCGCGAGGCCGGCCTGCAGTTCTGATGAAACGGGATCAACGACATGGCTAAGTTTCAGGCAAACATCAAGAACGAAGCGAACGAGGACGGTCTGCGCGAAAAGATGATCGCGATCAACCGCGTGACCAAGGTGGTCAAGGGCGGTCGCATCCTCGGTTTCGCAGCGCTCACCGTCGTCGGCGACGGCGATGGCCGCGTGGGCATGGGCAAGGGCAAGGCGCGTGAAGTGCCGGTGGCCGTGCAGAAGGCCATGGAGCAGGCCCGCCGCAACATGATCAAGGTGTCGCTCAAGGATGGCTCCCTGCACCATGCGGTGCACGGCGAACACGGCGCCTCGAACGTGATGATGCTGCCGGCCGTCAAGGGTACCGGCATCATCGCCGGCGGCCCGATGCGCGCCGTCTTCGAAGTGCTGGGCGTGACCGACGTCGTGGCCAAGAGCCACGGTTCGAGCAACCCCTACAACCTGGTGCGCGCCACGCTGGACGCGCTCGAGAAGTCCACCACCCCGGCCGAGGTCGCCGCCAAGCGCGGCAAGACGGTCGAGGAAATCCTGGGCTGAGAGGAATCCCCATGAGCACTCCCAACACCCTGAAGGTCCAGCTCGTGCGCAGCCCCATCGGCTGCAAGCAGAGCCACCGCGACACCGTGCGCGGCCTGGGCCTGCGCAAGCTCAACAGCATCAGCGAACTGCAGGACACCCCGGCCGTGCGCGGCATGATCAACAAGATCAGCTACCTGGTCAAAGTCCTCTGATCGGAGACGACGACATGGAACTCAACAACATCAAGCCAGCCGAAGGCGCCAAGCACGTGAAGCGTCGCGTGGGCCGCGGCATCGGTTCGGGCCTGGGCAAGACTGCGGGTCGCGGCCACAAAGGCCAGAAATCGCGCGCCGGTGGCTATCACAAGGTGGGCTTCGAAGGCGGCCAGATGCCGATGCAGCGCCGTCTGCCCAAGCGTGGCTTCAAGTCCGCGCTGCTGCAGTTCAACGCCGAAGTGACCCTGGGCCAGCTCAACGCGATCGAGGCCGCCGAGATCGACGTTCTGGTGCTCAAGCAGCTCGGCCTCGTGCCCCAGCTCGCCAAGCGCGTGAAGGTCATCAAGTCCGGTGAGATCACGCGCGCCGTGACGCTCAAGGACGTGCTGCCGACCGCTGGCGCCAAGGCCGCGATCGAAGCCGCCGGCGGCAAAGTCGCCGCGGCCGCCTGAACACGCCCGTTCGAAAGGACCTCGTGGCAACCGCTTCCCCGTCCCTGGCCAAGACCGGCAAGTACGGCGACCTGCGTCGCCGGCTGGTCTTCCTGCTGCTGGCGCTGGTGGTGTACCGCATCGGCGCGCACATTCCTGTGCCGGGCATCAATCCGGAGCAGCTCCAACAGCTCTTCCAAGGGCAGCAGGGCGGCATCCTGAGCCTGTTCAACATGTTCTCGGGCGGCGCGCTTTCGCGCTTCACCGTGTTCGCGTTGGGCATCATGCCGTACATCTCGGCCTCCATCATCATGCAGCTCATGACGTACGTGATCCCCACGTTCGAGCAGCTGAAGAAGGAGGGCGAGGCGGGCCGCCGCAAGATCACCCAGTACACGCGCTACGGCACGTTGGCGCTGGCGATCTTCCAGGCCATGGGCATTGCGCTGGCGTTGGAAGGCCAGGCGGGTCTCGTGATCGATCCGGGCATGGGCTTTCGCCTCACGGCGGTGGTGAGCCTGGTGGCGGGCACGATGTTCCTGATGTGGCTCGGCGAGCAGATCACCGAGCGCGGCCTGGGCAACGGCATTTCGCTGCTGATCTTCGCTGGTATCGCGGCGGGTCTGCCCAATGCGGTCGGCGGTCTGCTCGAACTCGTGCGCACGGGTGCCATGAATGTGCTGGTGGCGCTGTTCATCATCGCGCTGGTGATCCTGGTCACCTATTTCGTGGTGTTCGTGGAACGTGGCCAGCGCAAGATTCTGGTGAACTACGCGCGCCGTCAGGTGGGCAACAAGGTGTACGGCGGTCAGTCGTCGCACCTGCCGCTCAAGCTGAACATGGCTGGCGTGATCCCGCCGATCTTTGCCTCGTCCATCATCCTGCTGCCCACCACGGTGGTGAGCTGGCTGAGCACGGGTGACTCGACCCGCTGGCTGCGCGACCTGGCTTCGGCCCTGTCGCCCGGGCAGCCGATCTACGTGGCGCTGTACGCGGCGGCCATCATCTTTTTCTGCTTCTTCTACACCGCCCTGGTCTTCAACAGCCGGGAAACCGCGGACAACCTGAAGAAGAGTGGCGCCTTCATCCCCGGTATTCGTCCGGGCGACCAGACGGCCCGCCACATCGACAAGATCCTGCTTCGGCTGACGTTTGCCGGTGCGATCTATATCACCGCGGTGTGCCTGCTGCCCGAGTTCCTGATCCTGGAATACAACGTGCCCTTCTACTTCGGTGGTACGTCCCTCCTGATCATCGTGGTCGTGACCATGGATTTCATGGCCCAGGTGCAAAACTACATGATGTCGCAGCAGTACGAATCGCTGCTCAAGAAAGCGAATTTCAAGACTTCCCTCGGCAACTGAACCATGGCCAAGGACGACGTGATCGAAATGCAGGGTGAGGTGGTTGAAAACCTCCCCAACGCGACTTTCCGCGTCAAGCTCGAAAACGGGCACGTGGTCCTCGGCCACATCTCCGGCAAGATGCGCATGCACTACATCCGCATCCTGCCTGGCGACAAGGTCAAAGTGGAGCTCACGCCCTACGACCTGACCCGTGCCCGCATCGTGTTCCGCGCCAAGTGAAGCGCCTGTACTGAACGTTTACCGGATTTCTAGGAGAAGAAAATGAGAGTTTCGGCTTCGGTCAAGAAGATGTGCCGCAACTGCAAGATCATCAAACGCCACGGCGTCGTGCGTGTGATCTGCACCGATCCCCGCCACAAGCAGCGTCAAGGCTGATCGATTCGTCAAGAGGATTCACATGGCTCGTATTGCAGGCATCAACATTCCGCCGCACAAGCACGCCGAGATCGGCCTGACGGCGATCTTCGGTATCGGCCGCACCCGCGCTCGCCAGATCTGCGACGCGTGCGGCATCGCGTACAGCAAGAAGATCAAGGACCTCTCCGACGCGGAGCTCGAGAAGGTGCGTGACCAGGTGGGCACGTTCACCATCGAGGGTGACCTGCGCCGCGAGACCACGATGAACATCAAGCGCCTGATGGACATCGGCTGCTACCGTGGCTTCCGCCATCGCCGCGGCCTGCCGATGCGTGGTCAGCGCACCAAGACCAACGCACGCACGCGCAAGGGTCCGCGCAAGGCCGCCCAGTCGCTGAAGAAGTAATCGGTTCGAAGGAAAACCATGGCCAAGTCCCCCTCCAGCAGCGCCGCCGCCCGCGTTCGCAAGAAAGTCCGCAAGAACATCGCGGACGGCATTGCGCACGTGCACGCGTCGTTCAACAACACCATCATCACCATCACCGACCGCCAGGGCAACGCGCTGTCGTGGGCGTCGTCGGGTGGCCAGGGCTTCAAGGGTTCGCGCAAGTCGACCCCCTTCGCGGCCCAGGTGGCCTCCGAAGTGGCCGGCCGCGCCGCGATGGAACAGGGCATCAAGAACCTCGACGTCGAAATCAAGGGTCCCGGCCCGGGTCGCGAGTCGTCGGTGCGTGCGCTGGGTGCCCTGGGCATCCGCATCACTTCGATTTCCGACGTGACGCCCGTGCCCCACAACGGCTGCCGCCCCCAGAAGCGCCGCCGCATCTGAGCCCGTCTTTACCTGGCGTCTGGCTTCGCGCTAGAATGTCGGGTTCTCCGAGCGCCACCGCAGTCATGCTGCGGTGGCATTTTTGCTAAGCCCACCGCCCCCGCCATCGCGGGATGGCTCCCGCAATCACAGTCCCTGTGGGTTGCGGCAGACGACAAAAGGAAACCAACGTGGCACGTTACCTCGGCCCCAAGGCCAAACTGTCCCGTCGCGAAGCCAGCGACCTGCTGCTCAAGAGCGCGCGCCGCTCGATCAGCGACAAGGCCAAGTTCGACTCCAAGCCCGGCCAGCACGGCCGCACCTCGGGCCAGCGCACCTCCGACTTTGGCGTGCAGCTGCGTGAGAAGCAGAAGGTCAAGCGCACCTACGGCGTGCTCGAGCGCCAGTTCCGCCGCTACTTCGCCGAGGCCGACCGCCGCCGCGGCAACACCGGCGCCAACCTGCTGTTCCTGCTCGAGTCGCGCCTGGACAACGTCGTGTTCCGCATGGGCTTCGCCTCCACCCGCGCCGAAGCGCGTCAGATCGTGTCGCACAAGGCCATCACGGTGAACGGCCAGTCGGTCAACATCCCGTCCTTCCTGGTCAAGGCCGGTGACGTGGTCGCTGTGCGCGAGAAGTCCAAGAAGCAGGCCCGCGTGATCGAGGCGCTGGAACTGGCCCAGCAGATCGGCTTCCCCGGTTGGGTCGAAGTGTCGGTCGACAAGGTCGAAGGCGTCTTCAAGAAGACCCCTGACCGCGATGAATTCGGCTCGGACATCAACGAGTCGCTCATCGTCGAACTGTATTCGCGTTAATCCCGTCCCCGGCCGGGCGCGGCATCCGCTGCGTCGCCGGGCCATTCCATGCTCCGTCTGCCTTATCGGTGTAACGAGCCGAGGGAACTGAAGGAAGTCTGAATGCTGAACAACCTGCTCAAGCCCAAGTCCATCAACGTCGAGCAACTCTCGGCCAATCGCGCCAAGGTCACGCTGGAGCCCTTCGAACGTGGCTACGGGCACACCCTGGGCAACGCCCTGCGCCGCGTGCTGCTGTCGTCCATGGTGGGCCATGCCCCCACCGAAGTGACCATCGCTGGCGTGGTGCACGAATACTCGTCCATCGACGGCGTTCAGGAAGACGTGGTCAACCTGCTGCTCAACCTCAAGGGCGTGGTGTTCAAGCTCCACAACCGCGACGAGGTGACCCTGAGTCTGCGCAAGGACGGTGAGGGGGTCGTGACGGCCGCCGACATCCAGACCCCGCACGACGTCGAGATCGTCAACCCCGACCACGTCATCGCCACGCTGTCGGCCGGTGCCAAACTGGACATGCAGATCAAGGTCGAGAAGGGCCGCGGCTACGTGCCCGGCACCCTGCGCCGCGGCGACGAAGCCGCCCGCTCGATCGGCCGCATCGTCCTCGACGCCTCTTTCTCGCCGGTCAAGCGCGTGAGCTACACGGTGGAAAGCGCCCGCGTCGAGCAGCGCACCGACCTCGACAAGCTCGTGCTCGAGATCGAGACCAACGGCTCCATTGGCCCCGAAGAGGCCGTGCGCGCCTCGGCCAAGATCCTCGTTGAACAGCTCGCCGTGTTCGCCCAGCTGGAAGGCGCCGACCTCTTCACCGAGGCCCCGCAACAGCGCAGCTCGCAGCAGTTCGATCCGATCCTGCTGCGTCCCGTGGACGAGCTCGAGCTCACCGTGCGTTCGGCGAACTGCCTGAAGGCCGAGAACATCTATTACATCGGTGACCTGATTCAGCGCACCGAGAACGAGCTGCTCAAGACCCCGAACCTGGGCCGCAAGTCGCTCAACGAAATCAAGGAAGTGTTGGCCTCGCGTGGTCTCACGCTGGGCATGAAGCTCGAGAACTGGCCGCCCGCCGGCCTCGACAAGCACTGATCTCAACCCTGAGCCTTCGGGCCAGGCCATGACGAACCGCCGGTACCTGATACGGCCGGCGGCAAAAGACGGAAAGGAAACACCATGCGTCACGGACACGGACTTCGCAAACTCAACCGCACCAGCGAGCACCGCCTGGCGATGCTGCGCAACATGATGAACTCGCTGCTCACGCACGAGGCCATCAAGACCACGCTGCCCAAGGCCAAGGAACTGCGCCGGGTCGTCGAACCCATGATCACCCTGGCCAAGGAGCCGACGGTGGCGAACCGCCGCCTCGCCTTCAACCGCCTGCGCGACCGCGATGTGGTGGTCAAGCTGTTCGACGAACTCGGCCCGCGCTTCAAGGCCCGTCCCGGTGGCTACACCCGCATCCTGAAGATGGGTTTCCGCGTGGGCGACAACGCGCCCATGGCCCTGGTGGAGCTGGTTGACCGCGCCGAACCGGCCGGTGAAGCCGATAAAGCGTGATATAATTTTTGGCTTGACGCGGAGTGGAGCAGCCTGGTAGCTCGTTGGGCTCATAACCCAAAGGTCGCAAGTTCAAATCTTGCCTCCGCAACCAACAAAATC
>NZ_MKSS01000201.1:0-2223 GCF_001897365.1 Hydrogenophaga sp. 70-12 | reverse complement strand
CGCCTTGGCGCGCTCCGCGCTGCTGGCGGCCGAGCGCGTGCTGATCCCGGTACAGCCCAGCCCCTACGACCTGTCGGCCAGCGCGGAGATGGTGGCGCTGATCCGCGAGGCGCAGGCGTTTCGGCCTGCGCTTCGCACGGCCTTCGTCATCAACCGGCGCGTCAGCACCACCGTGATTGGGCGCGAAGCACGCGGCGCGCTGGCCGACCAGCCGCTGCCCGCGCTGCGCGCCGAAGTGCATCAGCGCATCGTGTTCGCCGACAGCGTGGCCGCTGGCCGGCTTGCACGCGAGACAGCGCCCGACAGCGCCGCCGCGCGTGAAGTCACCGCGCTGGTGGACGAACTACTGCGGTGGACGCCATGACGGCGAAGCCGCCACCGAACAGCAAACGCACGGCAAAGCGCGTCGGCATCGGTGCGCGTCCACCTGCGAATCCGCACGCCGAGGCGTGGATTCGCCAGGGCGACGCCGATGCGCTGGGCAAAGGCGACCTCTACACCGCCCGCCTGACCCTCGACATCACGCCCGCGATGCGGGCGCGCATCAAGGTGTCGGCCTTCACGCAAGGCGTGACCGTGGCCGACCTGCTGCGCGGCCTGCTGGAGCGCGAGTTTCCAGAACACCGCAAGGAGAACACACCATGACCGCATCCGCTTCGCCTGCCGCTGGCGCGGCCACGGCTGCGCTCGCAGCACCTTCCGGCCAGCCTGCCAGCACGCCGCTGACGCGCGTGGCGCTGGCCTACATCGAACCGCGCTTCAAGTTCTACCTGCGCTTCGGCGAACCCGCGCGCACGCACCAGCTCGACCGCTGGCGGCGCTGCGCGGTGTTCCTGCCGGGTGCCATGTTCTGCCGCATCAGCTGGCAGGCCAACGACTACGGCACCGTGCGCTGGCAGCTCATGGTGATGCAGGCTTGCACGCCGCTCGATGCGGCGCAGCGCATCCCCGGCGTGCAGCCGGGCGCGCGCCTGCTGCTGCACGCCGAGGGTGAGAACCAGGTGCGCGTCGTGCTGGAACGCATCGACGCCATTGAGGCGCTGGGTATCGCGCCGTCTACCGCTTCGCCTGCGTACTGGCGCACGCTCGCCAACCGGCTCGCGGCGCATTTGGCGTTGCCCGAATACAGCGCCGAGCGGCACGCCGCCTGGCTGGCAGGGAGGGCACTGCCATGAGCGCCGTTTCCACTTCCGGCACCGCGTCGCCCCCTCGCTTGCGCGTGCGCGCTCGCCTCGTGCTGGCGGGCCTGTCCGCCTGCGGCCTCGCCGCGCTGGCCTGGGCGTCCTTCGTGCATCCGCTACCGCGCCTGACCTACAACCCGTCCGACAGCGTGGCGGTCGGCTGGTATCGCGTCGATCCGCTCGACCGTCGCACCAGCTCGCCGCCACGTCCGTTGTCCGTGGGCAGCATCGTGCTGGTGCCACTGCCCGTCGAGGCTGCCGCGCTCGCTGCGCAGCGCGGCTACCTGCCGACGCGCATCCCTCTGCTCAAGCGCGTGGGCGCGATCGCACCGCAGGAGGTGTGCATCGCCGACGGCAGTGTCCGCATCGACGGCGTGCCTTCGGCCGCCGTGCTGCCTGCCGACCGCTGGGGCCGTCCGCTGCCATCCTGGTCGCAGTGCCGCCGCCTTCGGCCTGGCGAGCTGTTCCTGCTCAGCGTCACCAATCCGGCGTCGTTCGACAGCCGGTATTTCGGGCCGGTCAGCGTAGCCGCCGTGATCGGCGTTGCGCGCCCGGTCTGGCTGGAGCCTCGCCCATGATCGCCGCCGATTCGCTGCGCATCATCGTGCTATCGGGCGTGTCGTTCTGCTGGCCGTCGCCGTGTCGTCGCGCGTGCAGTGCCGGTGCCAATACTTCGCATTGGGCACCACACTTCGCGCTGTCTCCGGCGCAGCCGTCCAACGTGCAGGCGTCTTGCCTCGAACGCGGCTGGCCTTCGGCCATCGCCGTGTTCGCCGGGGCGCTGTCTGCTCACGCAGCAGCGTCGCCGGGCCGCCGCTGCCCGGAGCGCCAGCGAGGGGCAAAGGCGGAAGGCAAGACAAAAGGGAGCGGCACCTGTCGGCCCGCAAAGCCAGTCTGCACGTGGGGTTGGCGCAGCACGGAGCGGCTTCGCCGCCGTGCCGCGTGGAGCGCGAGGCTCGCGCCAATGCTGGCATGTGCGTGTGCTTCGCACGACAGGACACGCCAGAGCTTGCAGGGAGCGCAGCCATGACCGACCGCCGCG
>NZ_MKSS01000200.1:0-13505 GCF_001897365.1 Hydrogenophaga sp. 70-12 | reverse complement strand
CCGCGCGCGCTCAGCTCGAAGCGCGGGTCGCGCGGGACACCGAGCTCGGGCGCCGCCGGCCGGTCCACCCGCAACACGTCGGCGCCCAGGTCGGACAACAGCATGGCAGCCAGCGGCACCGGGCCGATCGCCTCGATCTCCAGCACGCGCAGGCCGGCCAGCGGGCCTTGCCGCGTCATGGCGGGCACTCCCCAGGCGCGTGGGCGGACGGTCGAAAGCAAGGGGTCGAGGGCATGGCGCGGCCGGTGTGGAGCGCCCATCAGGCCACCGCCCCGGCGCGGGCGCAAGGCGCCGTTTCGCACATCGAAACACCGTCTCGACTCGGCCTGCCCCGCGCCGCATGATGCCGCGCAAAGGCCCGCACCATGAACCACCCCACCCTCTTCGGCGACCACTTCCTGCACCGACTGACCAGCGACGAACAGGCCATGGTGCTGCGCGTGCGCGGGCTCTGCCGCGACACCCTGGGCCCCAAGGCCGCCGAGGTGGCCCAACAGGACGTGTTCGCCTGGGACAACTTCCGCCTGCTGGCCCGCGAGGGCATCGTGGGCACCGCCTTTCCCCGCGCCTATGGCGGCAGCGACGCGCGCCAGCAGCTGCGCATCCGAATCATCGAAGAGCTGGGGCGCGTGTGCAGCACCTCGGCCTCGCTCATCACGGGCACCGACCTGTCGACGCGCGCCATCGTGGCCGGCGCCAGCGAGGCCCTGAAGCAGCAGCTGGTGCCCGGCCTGTGCACCGGCGAGCTGCAGGCCGCCTTCGGCCTGACGGAACCCGAGGCCGGCTCCGACGTGCGCGGCCTCAAGACCGTGTTCCGGCGCACGCCCGGCGGCTACAGCATCACCGGCCGCAAGAAGTTCATCACCCGCGCCAGCACCGCCGACTGGTTCGTCATCGTGGGCTGCGCCGAGGACGAGCCCTCGACCTTCCTGGCCGCGCTGGTGCCGCGCGACGCGCCCGGCTTCACCATCAGCCCCGACGTGGGCAAGCTGGGTTGGTACGGCGTGCCCATCGCCTCGCTCAGCTTGACCGAGGTGGCCGTGCCGGCGTCTCACCGCCTGGGCGCCGAGGGCGAGGGCTTCAGCCTGGCGCAGGACGCCCTGCTGCGCGCGCGCATCGGCCACGCCGCCATGGCCCTGGGCCGCGCGATCGGCGCGGTGGAGATCGCCGCCGCCTACGCCCTCGACCGCAGCGTGTTTGGCAAGACCCTGGGCGAACACCAGGGCGTGCAATGGATGCTGGCCGACATGGCGACGCAGATCGAGGCCTCGCGCGCGCTGCTGTCGCTGGTGGCCGAGAAGTACGACCGCGGTGACGCCGACGTCGCCACCTACGCCTCCATGGCCAAGCTGCAGGCCACCGACCTGTGCATGAAGGTCGTCACCGACGCGCTGCAGCTCACCGGCGGGCGCGGCTACCTGCAGGACTTTCCCCTGGAGCGCTTCTTCCGCGACGCCAAGCTCAACCAGATCGGCGAAGGCTCCAGCGAGGTGCACAAGACCGTGATCGGGCGGGACTGGGTGCGCCGCGCGCGCGGCGCCGAACGCAACCCCTGCCTGCACGAAGGCTCCCTGGTGGACTACTGATTCAAGCCAACACGCCATGCCCCAAGCCAACACCCCCATCCCCCCGCGTTTTCGCGCCGTCCGCACCCATGTGGTGGACGGTCGCACCGAGAGCCGCCTGGAAGCGCTCACGCTGGACGATCTCAGCCCCGGCGAGGTGGTCATCCGCAACCGCTACGCGGGCGTGAACTTCAAGGACTGCCTGTCGCTGCATGGCAAGGCCAAGATCATCACCGGCTTCCCCCGCGTGGCGGGCATCGAGCTGGTGGGCGACGTCCTGCACTCGGACGCCGCCGCCTTCGCCCCGGGCCAGACCGTGCTGGTGCACGGCTTCCAGACCGGCATCGCCTTCGACGGCGGCTTCTCCGAGATCGTGCGCGTGCCCGCGGCCCACGTGCAGGCCCTGCCCGCCGGCCTGACGGCCCTGGAGTGCGCCGCGCTTGGCGTGCCGGCCTTCACCGCGGCCATGGCACTGGAGCGCTTCCAGATGGAAGGCCTGCGACCGGACTCGGGGCCCGTGGCCATCACCGGCGCGGGCGGCGCCGTGGCCCTGAGCGCGCTGGGCATCCTGGCCCGCACCGGCCACCGGGCCACCGCCATCACGCGCCGCATGGAGCAGGCCGAGGCGCTGCGCGCGGCCGGCGCCAGCGAGGTGCTGGATGCCACGCAGATCCTGGCCGCGCCACCGCGCGCGCTGGAGAAGCCTCAGTTTGCGGCGGCCATCGACAACGTCGGCGGCCCCATGTTGTCCTGGCTGCTGCGCTCCACCCAGGACCAGGGCTGCGTGGCCTGCGTGGGCAACGCGGCCAGCAACGGCTTCGACGGCAGCGTGCTGCCCTTCATCATGCGGGCGATCAAGCTGGTGGGCATCGTGGCCAACGCGCCCTGGGAGCAGCGCCACCGCCTGTGGGCGCGCCTGGGCAGCGACTGGAAACCCGACTTCGACCGCCTGAGCCCGCAGCTCGGCTTCATCGGCCTGGACGAACTGCTGCCCTTCAGCGAAGCGCAGCTGGCGGGCCGCAATTCGGGCCGCGCCCTGCTGCGTTTCGAGGGAGCCTGAGCCCATGAGCACCACCACCCGCCCACGCGGCAAATACTTCGACGAGTTCGCGGTCGGTGACCGCTTCCAGACCGCGCGGCGCACCATCACGCCAACCGACATCGTCAACTTCGCCGGCGTCTCGGGCGACTTCAACGCCCCGCACATGGACCACGAGTTCTGCCGCACGCAGCCCTATGGCGAGCCCATCGCGCACGGCCCGCTGGTCTTCGCGGTGTCCACCGGCCTGCTCTGCCAGTCCGGCCTGAACGACGGCACGCTGGTGGCCATGCTGGGCATCGACAAGTGGCGCATCCACGCGCCGGTGAAGGCCGGCGACACCGTGCACCTGGTGATGGAAGTGATCGAGACGCGCCCCACCAGCAAGGGCGACCGCGGTGTCGTCGGCTTCCGGCGCGAGATCGTGAACCAGCACGGCACCGCGGTGCACACCATGGAGGTGCAGTGCATGTACCTCTGCGACCCGGACCGCGCGCCGACGAACTGAGACAAGGGCACGGTTCGCCACCGCGCCCATAGAGGCCTCAGGGCCTCAGATCACACCCTGCGCCCGCAGCCGCTCCAGCTCATCGGCGCCCACGCCCAGCGCGCCATACACCTCGGCGTTGTGCTCGCCCACCGACGGCCCGGTGCGCGGCACGTTCATTTCCCGGCCCACCACGCGCGGCACGATGCAGGGCGCGGGCAGGCTCCCGAAATCGGGGTCCGGCAGGCGCACGATCGCGCCGCGCGCGATGAAGTGCGGGTCCTGCTCGATGTCTTCGATGGTGTAGGCCTTGCTGAAGGGAATGCCCGCGCGTTCGAGCCGCTCGGCCAGCGCGGCGTAGTCGTGCCGCGCGAACCACCCGCCCAGGTGCTCGTCCAGCGCCACCAGGTGCTTCACGCGCGCCGGGTTGGTGTTGAAGCGCGGGTCGCTGGCCAGCTCGGGCTCGCCGAGGGCCTCGCACAGGCGCGCGAAGATCGCGTTCGACGAGGCCACCAGCGAGAAGAACTGGCCGTCGCGGCTGCGGTACATGTTGGACGGTGCCGTGTAGCTGGCGCGGTTGCCCTCGGGCCGGCGCACCTGGCCCAGCCGCTCGTGCTCCACCGGCAGGCAATCGAGCAGCCGGAACAGCGCCTCCGTGGCGGCCAGGTCCACCTCCACGCCCTTGGCGTTCGGGTCGCCGCGCAGGCGCACCATCTCCGACGCAATGGAGAAGGCGCAGAACAGGCCCGCCACGGCATCGCCGACCGGGAAGTTGCTGTGCAGCGGCGGTCCGCCCGCTTCGCCGGTCAGGTTGGTGAAGCCGCTCATGGCCTCGAAGATGCGCGCGTAGCCCGGCCGCGCCTTGTACGGCCCGGTCTGCCCGAAGCCGGTGAGCCGCACCACCACCAGGCGCGGGTTGGCCGCGTGCAAGGTGGCGATGTCCAGGCCCCAGCGGTCCAGCGTGCCGCTGCGGAAGTTCTCCACCAGCACGTCGAAGCGCGGGAGCAGGGACAAGAACAGCTCGCGCCCGCGCGCCTGGCGCACGTCGAGCGTGATGCCGCGCTTGCCCCGGTTGGCCACCTTCCACCACAGCGGCACGCCGTCCTGCACCGGCTGCAGGCCGCGCAGGGCGTCGCTGCCATCCGGCAGTTCCAGCTTCACGACCTCGGCGCCATGGTCGGCGCACAGGGTGGCGCCCATGGGGGCCGCCAGCACGGTGGCCATGTCGAGGATGCGCACGCCCGCGAGGGCGCCTGCTGAGCGGGGGGTCGGGGTCACGGTGAGGTCCTTGGGTCTGTGGCCGCGGTCGGCCGCGCCACGCCGTTGTGCCAGAGCCTTTCGCTGCCCACAATCGATGTTTCGCACAGCGAAACAGCCGTTTACCCCGTCTTTCGAAGTACCCATCATGGCCACCAAGCAAGCGAAACGCCGCATGACCTCGATCACGCTCCCCGGTCTCGTCGATCCCCACGACCTCGCGGAGGACCGCCAGTTCTCCATGAACCTGGCGCGTGGACTCAACGTGCTGCGCGCCTTCACGGTGGCGGATCCGGTGCTGGGCAACCGCGAGATCGCCGAGCGCACCGGCCTGCCCAAACCCACGGTCTCGCGGCTCACCTACACGCTCACGCTGCTGGGCTACCTCACGCGCGATCCCGCGCTGCAGAAGTACCGGCTGGGCAGCGGCGTGCTGTCCCTGAGCCATCCCGTGCTCGCCGGCGCCCAGGTGCGCCAGGTGGCGCGGCCCTTCATGGAGCAGCTGGCGCGCGCGACCGGCTGTTCGGTGAACCTGGGCATGCGCGACCGCGCCGACGTCGTGTACCTGGATGCCGTGCGCGCCGACAAGGCCAACTACCACTGGCCCGACATCGGCAGCACCCGCCCGCTGCTGGCCTCGGCCATGGGCCGCGCGCTCATCCAGAGCCTGCCCAAGCCGGAGCAGACCGCGATCCTGAACTACCTCAAGGTGCACGACCGCGAGATGTACGACAAGCACCGCGCCGCCTGGGAGGCCGACCAGAAGCTGTTCGCCGCCCACGGCTTCTGCCACTCGCGCGGCGACTGGCGCAAGGACGTCCACGCCATCGCCGCGCCCATCCGCCTGCCCGCGCGCGAGCAGCCGGTGGCCATGAACTGCACGCTCATCGGCTACAGCCTGCCCAAGGACAAGCTCTCGCGCGAGGTGGCGCCCCTGCTGCTGGAAGCGGTGCGCCAGATCGAGCTCGCCTACGGCGTTCGCGCCACCAACTGAGAACCCGCCCCCATGATCCGAGACCCCGACGCCTTTTCGACGCTGCTCGCCGAAGTCCGTCGCTTCGTGCGCGACGAGTGCATCCCCGCCGAAGCGGACGTCGACCGCGAGGACCGCATCCCCGAGCCGCTGGTGGAGCGCATGCGCGCCCTCGGTCTGTTCGGCCACAGCATCCCCGAGGCCTATGGCGGCGCCGGCCTCACGAGCGAGGAGCTGTCGCTGGTCAACATCGAGGTCTCGCAGTGCGCGACCGCCTTTCGCGCCCGCTTCGGCGGCAACACCGGCATCGCCTCCGAGTCACTGGTGGTGGACGGCACCGAAGAACAGCGGCGCCAGTACCTGCCGCGGCTCGCCAGCGGGCAGCTGACCGGCTGCTTCGCCCTCACCGAACCCGAGGCGGGATCGGACGCGACCGCGCAGAAGACCGTGGCCGTGCGCGATGGCGGCGACTACCTGATCACGGGGCGCAAGTGCTTCATCACCAACGCGCCCCTGGCCAACCTGTTCACCGTGTTCGCGCGCACCGACCCGCAGGGCAAGGGTGCCCGCGGCATCACCGCCTTCCTGGTCGAGCGCGGCGCGCCGGGCCTGTCGACGCCCGAGGCCTACCGCAAGATGGGCCAGCACGGCTCGCCCGTGGGCGAGGTGGTGCTGGAGCGGGTGCGCGTGCCGGCCAGCGCCATCGTCGGCGGCCCCGAGATGGAAGGGCAGGGTTTCCGCACCGCGATGCGCGCCCTGAACAAGCAGCGCATCAACCTGGCGGGCCTGTGCATCGGACCGGCCATCCGCCTGGTCGACGAGATGGTCGCGCGCGCGGCCAGCCGCCGCCAGTTCGGCCAGGCCATCGCCGAGTTCCAGCTGGTGCAGCAAATGATCGCGCAGAGCAACACCGAGGTGCACGCCGCGCGCGCCCTGCTGCTGGAGACCGCGCGCAAACGCGACGACGGCCTCGACGTGACCATGGAAGCCTCGATGTGCAAGCTGTTCGCCAGCGAGATGTGCGGCCGCGTCGCCGACCGGGCCGTGCAGGTGTTCGGCGGCCAGGGCTACATCAACGACAACGTGGCGGAGCGCTTCTACCGCGACGTGCGCCTGTTCCGGCTGTACGAAGGCACGAGCCAGATCCACCTGACCAATATCGCCAAGCGGACCATGGCCATGGCCGCGACCGATTGACCCCACCACAACCAGGAGACAAACATGACCCTCAGCCGCCGCACCCTGCTGGCCAGCGCCGCCAGCGCATTGGCCTTGGCCACCGCACCGTCCTTCGCCCAGGACGGCTTCCCCAACAAGCCGGTGCGCATCATCGTGCCCTTCTCGGCCGGCGGCATCGTGGACTCGATCGCGCGCGCCATCGCGGACAAGCTGTCCGCGCGCTACCCGCAGCCCGTGATCGTGGAGAACAAGACCGGCGCGGGCGGCTCCATCGGCACCGACTTCGTGGCCAAGTCGAACCCGGACGGCTACACCCTGCTGCTGGTCAGCCCGGGCTACGCCGTGATCCCCAGCCTGCAGAAGAACGTCACCTGGAACCCGGTGCGCGACTTCCGCTCTGTGGCCGGCATCGGGGTGGTGCCCAACATCATCGTGGTGCACCCGAGCGTGGCGGCGAACACCTTGCCGGAACTGATCGACCTGGCCAAGAAGAGCAGCGCGCCGGTGACCTATTCCACCGCCGGCATCGGCACCTCCAACCACCTGGCCGGCGAGCTGCTCGCGCAGGAGGCCGGCATCAAGCTGACCCATGTGCCGTACAAGGGCCAGCCCGACGCTTTGAACGACCTGCTCGCGGGCCGCGTGAACATGATGCCGCTGACGGCGGCGCTGGCCATGCAGCACGTGAAGGCGGGCAAGCTGCGCGCCCTGGCGGTGACCACCGCGAAGCACGCCAGCGCCGCGCCCGAGCTGCCCACCGTGGCCGAGGCCGCCAAGCTGCCGAACTACGACGTCGGCACCTGGTTCGGCCTGGTGGCCCCGGCCAAGGTGCCCGAGCCCGTCATGCGCAAGCTGTCCGCCGACGTGGCGGCGGTGCTGGCCATGCCCGACATGAAGGCCAAGTTCGAGGGCATGGGCATGGAGTTCGCGCCGCAGAGCGGCCCCGACTTCGACGCCCTCGTGAGCAGCGAGTTCACCCGCTGGGGCCGCGTCATCAAGCAAGCCGGCATCGAACCCCAGTGATGGCGCTGCGCACCCCGATCTGCGAGCGCCTGGGCGTTCGCCACCCGATCTTCGGCTTCTCGCACTCCGTCGACGTCGTGGTGGCCATCGCCCAGGCCGGGGGCTTCCCGGTGCTCGGCCTGGCGCGCGAGCTGCCGCACGAGATCCCGCACATCCTGGACGACGTGCAGCGGCGCATGGGCGACATGCCCTACGGCATCGACCTCATGCTGCCCAGCCGCGTGCCGCAGGCCGCCAGCATCGACGAGCTGCGCGGGGCGCTGCCGGCCGAGCACCGGGACTTCGTGCAGGGGCTGCGCGAACGCTTCGACGTGAAGCCACCGGTGAAGCCCAGCTTCTTCACCACGCAGGTGCGCTCCGAGGCGCTGTTCAACGAACAGATCGAGGCCGTGCTGGCGTCCAACTGCCGCGGCGTGGCCACCGCCATCGGCCTGCGCGCCGACCTCATCGAACGGGCCAAGGCGCGCGGCAAGCTCACCTTCTCGCTGGTGGGTTCGGTGCGCCACGCGCGCAAGGCCATGGAGATGGGTGTCGAGGTGCTGGTGGCCCAGGGCTACGACGCCGGCGGCCACACGGGCCCTGTCGGCACCCTGTCGCTGCTGCCGCAGGTCATCGCCGTGGCCGAGGGCCGGCCGGTGCTGGCCGCCGGCGGCATCGGCACCGGCGAGCAGGTGCTGGGCACCATCGCCATGGGCGCGCAGGGCGCCTGGCTGGGCACGCTCTGGATGGCGGCGCGCGAGAACCACACACCGGCGGCGCTGCTGCAGCGGCTCGTGGACAGCGCGAGCGAGGACACCCTGATCACGCGCGCGCACAGCGGCAAGCCCTGCCGCGTGGTGCGCAGCGAATGGATCGACGCCTGGCAGCAACCCGGCGCGCCGCGGCCGCTGGACATGCCGCTGCAGCAGGTGCTGACCGGCGACGTCTTCGCCTCCATGCACGAGCACGGCGATCCGCGCCTGATCTACGAAGCCGCTGGCCAAAGCGTGTTCGCCATCCGGGGCGAGACCACCGTGGCCGAGCAGATGGCCGGCCTGGTGGATGGCATGGAGCGGGCCTGGAGCCGCCTTGAGCGCCTCACGGCCTGATCTGCGCGCGCTGCTGGCGCCGCGCTCCATCGCCGTCATCGGCGCCTCCACCGAGCCCAACAAGGTCGGCGGCATGCCGATCCGGCTGCTGCTGCGGCACGGCTACACGGGCGCGATCTACCCGGTGCACCGCACGGCCCCGGAGATCCAGGGCCAACGCGCCTACGCCTCGCTCGATGCGATCGGCGCGCCGGTGGACCTGGTCCTCGTCGCGGTGCCCGCCTCGGCCTGCGACGATGCCATGGACCAGCTGGTGCGCACGGGCGCGCGCGCGGCGATCGTCTTCAGCTCCGGCTTCGCCGAGGTGTCGACGGACGGGGCGCGCCAGCAGCGGCGCCTGGGCGAGCGGGCGCGCGACGCGGGCATCGCCCTGCTGGGCCCGAACTGCCTGGGGGCCATGAATTTCCACGAGCGCCTGTTCGCCACCTTCTCGCCCGTCGTGCTGGACGACGCGCCCGCCAGCGGTTCTGTGGCCCTGGTCAGCCAGAGCGGCGCCTTCGGCGGCTACGCCTACACGCTCGCGCGGCGGGCCGGCGTGGCCATCGGCCACTGGATCACCACCGGCAACGAAGCCGGCGTGCAAGTGGCCGACGCGATCGACTGGCTGGTGCGCGAGCCGCGCTGCGGCGCCATCCTGGTGTACCTGGAAGGGGCGCGCGACCTGGGCCGGTTGCGCGAGGCCCTGCTGGCCGCGCGCGCGGCGGGCAAGCCGGTGACGGTGGTCAAGGTGGGCCACACGCCGGCCGGCGCCCGCGCCGCCCGGCTGCACACGGGCAGCGACACCGGCGATGCCGAGGTCTACCGGGATCTGTTCGAGGCCTGCGGCGCGCGCCAGGTCTCGCGCATCGGCGAGCTGTTCGGCGACGCGGCGCGGCCCGGCGCGGTGGCCGCCCCCGCGGCCGGTCAGGCCATCGCCCTGTTCAGCGTCTCGGGCGGGGTGGGCATCATGATGGCGGACCGCGCCGAGGAGCTGGGCCTGCGCCTGCCGCCGCTGCCCGACGCGGCGGCGCAGCGGCTGAAGCAGGCCATCCCCTTCGCGTCCACGCTGAACCCGATCGACGTGACCGGGCAGGTCTTCGCGCAGCCGGCCGTGCTGGTGCAGTCGCTGCACGACGCCGCCACCTGCGGCCAGTACCGCGCGCTGGCCGTGTTCCTCGCGGCCGCGGCCCAGGCGCCGGGCGTGTGGCCGCTGCTGCAGGCGGGCATCGCGCGGCTGCGCGCCGAACCGGCGGCGACGCGGCTCGTCCTCAGCGGCATCCTCGGCGCCGAGCAGCAGGCCTGGCTGCGCGCGCAGGGCTGCGAGGTGTTCGACGAACCCGCCCGGGCCGTGGAAGCGGCGGCGGCCTGAACCGGCGCCGGCGCGCGGGGCCGAATCCGGCCGGCCGCCGGCCTGCCCGCGCCGATCACGGACAATGCAGGGCTGGCCTGTCGACCCCCTTGTCCGCCTTGACCGCTTCGCGCACCGCCCCCTCCCCCTCCGCCCCGCCTGTCGATCAGCACCGCATGACGTCCGGCGAACGCCGCGCGAGTGCGGCGCTGGCCGCCATCTACGCCCTGCGCATGCTGGGCCTGTTCATCGTGCTGCCGGTGTTCGCGCTGGAAGCGCGGCGCTACCCCGGCGGCGACGACCCGGCCCTGATCGGCCTGGCCATGGGCATGTACGGCCTCACCCAGGCCTTCCTGCAGGTGCCGCTGGGCATGGCCTCGGACCGCTTCGGCCGCAAGCCGGTGATCCTGCTGGGCCTGGCGGTCTTCGCCGCCGGCAGCGCGCTCGCGGCCTGGGCGCCGTCGGTGCACTGGCTGCTGGCGGCCCGCGCGCTGCAAGGCGCGGGCGCCATTTCCGCGGCCGTCACCGCCTTGCTCGCCGACCTCACGCGCGACAGCGTGCGCACCAAGGCCATGGCGCTGGTGGGCATCAGCATCGCGCTGATGTTCGCGCTGTCCCTGGTGGCCGCGCCGGCGCTGGTGCCGCATGTCGGCTTGTCGGGCCTGTTCCTGATCACGCTGGCGCTGAGCCTGGCGGCCATGGCGGTGGTGGCCTGGGTGGTGCCGCCCGAGCCGGCCCGGCAGGCGCACGCGCCGCGCGCCAGCCTGCGCGAGGTGCTGGGCCAACGCGATCTGCTGCGCGTGAATGCCGGGGTGTTCGCCCTGCACGCGGCGCAGATCATGACCTGGCTGTCCGTGCCGGCCCTGCTGGTGCAGGCCGGGCTGGACACGGCGCGGCACTGGCAGGCCTATCTGCCGGCGCTGGTGGTCTCGCTGCTGATCGTCGGCGGCTTCCTGTTCCGGCTGGAGCGGCGCGGCCATTTCCGCGCCGTCTACCTCGGCACCATCGCCTTGCTCGGCGTGGTGCAGCTGGGCTTTCTCGCCCAGCTCCACCAGCCCAGCCTGCCGCTGCTGGGGGTGCTGCTGTGCCTGTACTTCGTGGGCTTCAACACCCAGGAGGCCAGCCAACCCAGCCTGGCCTCCCGGCTGGCCAAGCCCCATCAGCGGGGCACCGCGCTGGGGGTCTTCAACACGCTGATGTCGCTCGGCATCTTCGTTGGCGGCTCGCTGGGGGGCCTGGTGTCGCGCGCGTGGGGCGCGCCGGGCGTCTTCGGCGCCAGCGCCGCGATCCTCGCCCTCTGGCTGCTGATCGCCTGGGGTATGCGCCCCAGCGCGGCCGCGCACTGATCAGCGCGGCGGCGCGGGCAAGGGGCCGGGCTCGCTGGGGGGCTCCGCTTCGGGCGGGCGGTCGGTGTCCGGGTCCAGCTGGGGGTCGGCTTGCGGCGGAGCGGTCGCTTCGGCCGCTGGCTCGGCGTGGGGCGGGGCAGTGCCCGACCGCTGCGCGTCGGGCTCCGGCTGCCTGGCCGGCTCGCTGGGCAGATCCGAGTCCGGCGCCGCGGTGGGTGCCGCGCGCGGGCGCAGCTTGCGCACCATCATCCCGGCCAGCGCGGTGTAAAGCGGCCGGCTGATCAGGCGCGCGACCAGACTGGCGAGCATGGCCGACGCCATCAGGCTCAGCACCATGGAGCGGCCGTTGATCATCTCCATCACGATGATGAAGGACGTGAGCGGGGCCTGCGTGGTGGCGGCCAGGAAACCCGCCATGCCCAGCGCGATCAGACTGGGTGCCAGCAGGCGGGCGTTGTCGCCGCCCAGCAGCATGGCGATGTCATGACCAATGCCGCCGCCGATGGACAAGGAGGGAGCGAAGATGCCTCCGGGCACGCCGCTCCACGAGGTCAGCCAGGTCGCGACCAGCTTGAGCAGCACGTACAAGGGCGAGGTCTCGGCCTCGCCAGCGAGCATGAGCCGGACCTGTTCGGCGCCCGCGCCGAACGTGGCGCCGCCGGTGACGAGCCCGATGACCGCCACCCCCATGCCGGCCACCGCGGCGAATCGCACCGGATAACGCCGCCGGTAGGCGCTGACGCGGTCGGGCAGGCCTTGCAGCGACGCGGCCAGCAAGCGGCTGAACAGGCCGCCGAGCACGCCGCACACCAGCGCCACCAGCAGGCCCGGCCAGAAGGCTTGCCAGCTCAGGCGCGGCACTTCGATCGAGCCGAAGTAGGTGAGGTTGCCGAACACCGAGATCGCCACCAGACCCGCCACCACGATGGCGGCGATGATGAGCCCGTTGTTGCGCGACTCCATCTTCTTCGACAGCTCTTCAATCGCGAAGACGACGCCGGCCAGCGGCGCGTTGAATGCGGCGGCCATGCCGGCGGCACCGCCGGCCACCAGCAAAGCGTGCTCCCCCATCGCCGACCCGGGGCGCAGCCACCGGCGCGCATCGTGCATGACGCCGGCGGCCACCTGCACCGAGGGCCCTTCCCGCCCCGCCGACAAGCCCGCCAGCAGCCCCGTGACACCCAGCACGATCTTGGCGAAGGTCAGCCTCAGCGACACCAGGCCCGCCCGCATGCCGGGCGTGATGCCGGGGTCCAGGGCCGCCATGACCTGCGGGATGCCCGAGCCGCCCGCGCCCGGCGCGAAGCGGCGCGTGCACCACACGATCAGGGCCGTGAGGCAAGGCGTCCACACCAGCACGGCCCACGGCGCGCGCCCGTGCAGGTGCTTGAACAGCTCGAAAGCCGCCTCGCTCAGCCAGGTGAACGCCACCACGAACAACCCGGCGACCACGGCATAGGCGAGCACCACGCTGCGGTCGACCCAGGCCCTCAGATCGGAAAATTCATCCTGCAGGTTCTGGAAGAAGTCGGGCTCGCGCTGTCTCATGAAGGCCGATTATTCCCTTCGCGGCAAATCGCACCGGCGCGCCCGGGTGCATGCGGCACAATCCTGCGGCCGGCCGCGTGCCACACGCGGCCCCAACCGACACGCAAGGAATTCCCATGGCATCCGTCAACAAAGTCATCCTCGTGGGCAACTGCGGCCGCGACGCCGAGATCCGCTACCTGCCCTCCGGCCAGGCCGTGGCCAACGTGAGCATCGCCACCTCCAGCCGCCGCAAGGACCGCAACACCGGCGAGACCGTGGAAGAGACGCAGTGGCACCGCGTGACCTTCTACGACCGCCTCGCCGAAATCGCGGGCGAGTACGTCAAGAAGGGCCGCCCGCTGTACGTCGAAGGGCGCCTGAAGTACGGCAAGTACACCGACCAGGGCGGCGTCGAGCGCAACACCGTGGACATCATCGCGACCGAGATGCAACTGCTCGGTGGCCGTGAAGGCATGGGTGGCGGCGACGACGGCGGCGCCCCACCGCGCGCCGCAGCGGCGCCCCGAGCGGCGGCGCCCGCTGGCCGCCCGGCCCCGTCGCCCCGCCCCGCGCCGGCGCCGGCGCGCCAGCCCACGGGCTTCGACGACATGGACGACGACATCCCTTTCTGAATTCGCGCAAACCGCGTAATCTGGCCCACCGCAACGGTGGGTTTTTTTTGGCCGCACGG
>NZ_MKSS01000199.1:0-14351 GCF_001897365.1 Hydrogenophaga sp. 70-12 | reverse complement strand
CCCAGGTCAACATAAGGATCGGTCCGATTCAGCGAATTATCAAAGTGTCTGTGCGAATTGCAAAGCAATCAGGCCACGCGCTCACGAATTCTGTTGCGGTGTTGCATCGAATGATTCGACGTTTCGCACCGCTTCAGGCTTCGATTGCGCGCAATCCGAATCACTGACAGGCCTCGCAACCCGGGTCGTCGATGGCGCAGAACTTCACATCGGTGGCGGGTTCGCTCGCGGCTTCAGCGGCGCTGGCGCTCGCGGCCATCGGCGCGCTCGGCGTCACCGACACGGCATTGAGCTGGCCCGTGCGACCGGTGGATTTCTCCACCTGCGTGGCCGAGGTGGTGCGCAGGTAATAGGTGGTCTTGAGGCCTCGCAGCCAGGCGAGCTTGTAGGTCTCGTCGAGCTTCTTGCCCGAGGCGCCGGCCATGTAGATGTTCAGGCTTTGCGCCTGGTCGATCCACTTCTGGCGGCGCGCAGCGGCTTCCACCAGCCACACCGGTTCGACCTCGAAGGCGGTGGCGTACAGGGCCTTGACCTCCTGCGGCACGCGGTCGATGGGACGCAGCGAGCCGTCGAAGTGCTTGAGGTCCATGACCATCACGTCGTCCCACAGGCCCAGGCGCTTGAGGTCCTTGACCAGGTAGCCGTTGATGACGGTGAACTCGCCGGACAGGTTGGACTTGACCGAGAGGTTGCCGAAGCAGGGCTCGATGGAGGCGTCCACGCCGATGATGTTGGAGATGGTGGCGGTGGGGGCGATGGCCACGCAGTTGGAGTTGCGCATGCCGTCGCGGGCGATCTTCTGGCGCAGCGCGTCCCAGTCGAGGCTGCTGGAGCGGTCGACGTCGACGTAGCCGCCGCGCTCGCGGGCCAGCAGATCCAGGGTGTCGGGCGGCAGGATGCCCTTGTCCCACAGCGAGCCTTTGAAGCTGCTGTAGCGGCCGCGCTCGCGAGACAGTTCGGTGGAAGCCCAGTAGGCGTAGTAGCAGACGGCTTCCATGGAGCGGTCGGCGAATTCCACCGCCTCGTTCGAGGCGTAGGGGATGCGCAGTTCGTACAGCGCGTCCTGGAAGCCCATGACGCCCAGGCCCACCGGGCGGTGGCGCAGGTTGGAGTCGCGCGCCTTCTTGACCGCGTAGTAGTTGATGTCGATCACGTTGTCGAGCATGCGCATGGCCGTGGCGATGGTCTTGCGCAGCTTGTCGTGGTCGATCGCGCCGTCCTTCAGGTGGCGCAGCAGGTTGACCGAGCCGAGGTTGCAGACGGCGGTCTCGGTGTCGCTGGTGTTGAGCGTGATCTCGGTGCAGAGGTTGGAGCTGTGCACCACGCCGGCGTGCTGCTGCGGGCTGCGCACGTTGCAGGCGTCCTTGAAGGTGATCCAGGGGTGGCCGGTCTCGAACAGCATCGAGAGCATCTTGCGCCACAGGTCGGTGGCGGGCACCTTCTTGTAGGGCTTGATCTCGCCGCGCGCGGCCTTTTCCTCGTAGGCCACGTAGGCCTTCTCGAAGTCGGTGCCGAACTTGTCGTGCAGGTCGGGGGTGTTGGAGGGGGAGAACAGGCTCCACTCGCCCTTTTCCAGCACGCGCTTCATGAACAGGTCCGGAATCCAGTTCGCGGTGTTCATGTCGTGGGTGCGGCGGCGGTCGTCGCCGGTGTTCTTGCGCAGCTCCAGGAATTCCTCGATGTCGAGGTGCCAGGTCTCCAGGTAGGTGCAGACCGCGCCCTTGCGCTTGCCGCCCTGGTTCACGGCCACGGCGGTGTCGTTGACGACCTTCAGGAAAGGCACGACGCCTTGCGATTCGCCGTTGGTGCCCTTGATGTGGCTGCCCAGGGCGCGCACGCGGGTCCAGTCGTTGCCCAGGCCGCCAGCGAACTTGGACAGCAGGGCGTTTTCCTTGATGGACTCGTAGATGCCGTCGAGGTCGTCGGGCACGGTGGTGAGGTAGCAGCTGGACAGCTGCGAGCGCAGCGTGCCGCTGTTGAACAGCGTGGGCGTGCTGCTCATGAAGTCGAAGGTCGAGAGGATCTCGTAGAACTCGATCGCGCGGGCTTCGCGGTCGATCTCGTTGAGCGACAGGCCCATGGCCACGCGCATGAAGAAGGCCTGCGGCAGCTCGATGCGCGTCTTGCGCACGTGCAGGAAGTAGCGGTCGTACAGGGTCTGCAGGCCGAGGTAGTCGAACTGCAGGTCGCGCTCGGGCTTGAGCGCGGCGCCCAGGCGGGCGAGGTCGAAGTTCAGCAGGTCCGGATTGAGCAGCTCGGCGTTGACACCGCGCTGGATGAACTCGGGGAAGTAGTCGGCGTAGCGCTGGGCCATCTGCGCCCGCGGCACTTCCTGGCCCAGGATCTCCTTGACGATGGTGTGCAGCAGCAGGCGCGCGGTGGCGTAGGTGTAGTCGGGGTCCTTTTCGATCAGCGTGCGCGCGGCCAGGATGGCGGCCTTGTAGACCTCGTCCATGGGCACGCCGTCGTACAAATTGCGCTTGGTCTCGGCGACGATGGGGTCGGCCTTGACGTCGGCGCCCAGGCCGGCGCAGGCGTCGGTGATCAGGCGGGTGAGGGCGTCGATGTCCAGCGGCACGCGCTGGCCGCCATCGAGCACGTGCAGCTGGGGCTCGGCGGCGCGCGCGGTGGCGGCCTGGGTGGCGCGCTCGGCGGCGCGGCGCTCGCGGTAGAGCACGTAGGCGCGCGCGACTTCATGGTGGCCGCTGCGCATCAGGCCGAGTTCGGCCTGGTCCTGCACGTCCTCGATGTGGAAGGTGCCGCCGCCCGGACGCGAACGCATGAGGGCGCGCACCACGACCTGCGTCAGCTGGTCCACCGTTTCGCGCACGCTGGCCGAGGCCGCGCCCTGCGTGCCGTGCACCGCCAGGAAGGCCTTCATCATGGCCACGGCGATCTTGCTGGGCTCGAAGGGCACCACGGCGCCATTGCGCCGGATGATCTGGTACTGGGCGTAGGCGGACATGGAGGCCGTGGCGGTGGAGGGCGAGACGCCGGGCGCGGATGTCGGGACGTTGGCGGCGGGGGACTGGGGGGTGGCTGCGCTCAGCATGGTTCCTCTCGATTCAGGATTTGTTCTCGGTGATCGGGTCGGTCCGCCCCTGGTGCCTGGCGCCGGGTGGGCTCGCAGCGGCGCGGTTTTCAGGGTCGGGGGGTATCCGGGGGCACACTATATCTGGTGTGTAGGGGGGCAACAAGGCACTACCGATAGTGTTTGTGAATCCATCGCGGCCGATGGATGCCCTCAGGGAACCAGCTGCCGCGCGAGGGGGCGCGCGCAGCATTGGCCGCGCCTGCGTTTCGCGCGAAAAGCGCAGTGTTCATGCGGGGTGCAAGGCGATTCGGGGCCGCAGGCCGCGTGCCGTCTCTGGTGTCCGATGGCGCGCGCAGGGGGCGCGGGAAATACCCCGATACCCTCAGCCTGTAGCCTCGGGAAAACACGAGGGGTCCCACCCGACGAGCTGTCGCAGCCGGGGCCAGTCAAAACCCGGCCCGGGGTCGCGCTTGCGGCCCGGGGCGATGTGCTCGTGCCCGGCCATTTGCTCGATGGGGTGGCGTGTGCGCAGCGCACGGCACAAGCGCGCCAGCGCCTCGTACTGCGCGGCCTCGAAGGCCTCGCCCTCCAGGCCTTCGAGCTCGATGCCGACGGAGAAGTCGTTGCAGTTGTCGCGGCCCCGCCAGTGCGAGGCGCCGGCGTGCCAGGCGCGGCGCACGGTGGAGACGAACTGGAGCACCCGCCCGTCGCGGCGCACGAAGAAATGCGATGAGACCTCGATGCCGCGGATGGACTGGAAATAAGGGTGCGCGTCCCAGTCGAGCCGGTTGGTGAACAGGCGCTCGACCTCGTCGCCCCCGTACACGCCGGGCGGCAAGCTGATGGAGTGCAGCACGATCAGGTCGACGGCCGTGCCGCGCGGCCGCGCGCCATGGTTGGGCGAATCGATCCGCCGTGCGCCGCGCCACCAGCCGCCGTGCCAGCGGGGCTCAGTCGGTGGCGTCGGTGTCGCCATGACCGGTCGCGCCGGGGACCACGATGCCCAGGCGCTGGATGCGGTAGCGGATCTGCCGCAGGTTCAGGCCCAGCCGTGCCGCCGCCGCGGTGCGGTTGTAGCCGCATTCCTGCAGGGCTTTGAGCAGCACCTGGCGCTCCTGCTCGTCGAGGTAGCTCTGCAGGTCGCTGGGCAGGGCGGGCTCGTCGGCGGAAGCGGCCGGCGCCAGGGGAACGAAGCGGTAGGGCCCGCCGGCCGGCACTGGAGCGTCGGGCAGCGGGTCGGGCAGCGTGGCGGGTTCCGTGTCGCCGGTTTCACCGAAGTCGGCGGGTTGCAGCACGGGGCCGCTGGCCAGCGCGAGCGCGCGCTGCAGCAGGTTCTCGAGCTCGCGCACGTTGCCCGGCAACTCGCGCGCCTGCAGCCAGGCCAGTGCGGCTGGCGAGAGCTCGGGCACGGCCTGGCCAGCCTCGGCGCACAAGCGCTCCAGCAGGGCCTGCGCGAGCAGGGGCAGGTCCTCGGGCCGGTCGCGCAGGGCGGGCGTGCGCAGGCCGATCACGTTGAGGCGGTAGTACAGGTCCTGGCGGAACTGGCCGGCCTGAACCAGCGCGGGCAGGTCGCGGTGGGTGGCGCTGACCAGGCGCACGTCGACCACGTCTTCCTGCACCGCGCCGAGCGATCGCACCCGGCGTTCCTGGATGGCGCGCAGCAGCTTGGCCTGCATGGACAGCGGCAGGTCGCCGATCTCGTCGAGGAACAGGGTGCCGCCGTGCGCGGCCTGGAAATAGCCTTCGCGATCGGCGCTGGCGCCGGTATAGGCACCCTTGCGGGCGCCGAAGAACTCGGCCTCGATGAGGTTTTCGGGGATGGCGCCGCAGTTCACCGCCACGAAGGGACCGCTGGCGCGGTGGCTGCATTCGTGCACGGCGCGCGCCACGAGCTCCTTGCCGGTGCCCGACTCGCCCAGGATGAGCACCGGCGCCATGCTGGTGGCGACCTTCTCGATGCGCGCCTTGGTCTGCACGATGCTGGGCGCCTGGCCCACCAGGCGCGCGAGCGCGCGCACCCCGCTGGGCGGCGGCGGCGCGCTGCGCGTGGGCTCGTTGCTGGTGGCCGGGCGCTCGCTGGCGGTCGCCAGAGGCGCGCGCTGGCTGCGCAGGGCCGAGCCGACGGCGCTGCGCAATTGCCGCAGATCGACCGGCTTGGTGAGGTAGTCGAAGGCGCCGGCCTTGAGCGACTCGACCGCATTCTCGGCCGAGCCGAAGGCGGTGATGACGATGCACTTCTCGGTGCGCGGGCTGTCGGCGATGTCGCGCAGCAGCGTCAGGCCCAGGCCGTCGGGCAGCTGCATGTCGGTGATCAGCACGTCGTAGCGCTGCTGGGCCAGGCACTCGCGCGCCTGCGCCAGGTCGGCGGCGGTGGTGACGGCGTGGCCCTCGCGCAGCAGCGTCAGCTCATAGAGCGTGCGCAGGTCGGGCTCGTCATCGACGACCAGGATGGAGGCGCTCGCGGCGACGGACATGCGCGGCGGCGGGATCAGCTGGCGGCCAGGGGCGGGTGGCCCGAGCGCAGCGGATCGACGATGGTGTGCTCATGGTCCTGAGCGGCTTGCGAGGGATAGGACAGGCTCTGCTGTTGCCCGCCGTCGCGCGCGGGCGGCGCGGCCATGGCCGCGCCGCGCACCGCCGGCATGAGCACGTAGAACTCATTGCCCTCGCGCTGGTCCAGGCGGGCGCGCTGGTAGGCGATCTGGGCGCCGTAGCGTTCGCAGAGCTCGCGGCAGATGTACAGGCCCAGGCCGCTGGAGCGGCTCTCGGACGAAAAGAAGGGCTCGAACAGGTGCTTGAGCACCGTGGCCTCCAGCGGGCCGCTGTCGCTCCAGATGGACAGGCGCAGGTGCTCGCCCCCGCTGGGCTGGGTGATGATGCGGATGGAGGCCGGCTTGCCGCTGGCATGTCGCTGGGCGTTGTCGAGCAGGTTCACGAGCAGTCGGCGCAGGTGCTCGGGGTCGAAGGACACCAGGCCCTGCGAGGCGTGCAGGTGCACGCCCAGGGTCTGCGTCACGCTGTTCTGGCGCATCCACTCGGCGGTCACCTGGCGCACCATCGAATCGAGCGGCAGGGGCGGTACGTGGCCGTCGGCGCGGCTGGGCTGGGGTCGCGCGACGTTGAGGATGTCGTCGACGATGCGCGAGAGCCGCTGCGCGTTCTGCTCGATCATTGTGGTGAGGCGCTTGTGCGCGGGGTCGCGCACCTCTTCGTCGAGCAGGGCGTTGGCCTGGGTAATGGCCGACAGCGGGTTGCGGATCTCGTGCGCCACGGCGGCGGACATGCGGCCCATGGAGGCGAGCTTCTCGGTGCGCACGCGCGCCTCGACCTCGCGCAGGTCTTCCAGGAACAGCACGCACAACGAGCCGCGCTCGCCCACGGCGGGCGTGAGCTTGGTGCGCGCGTGCAGGCGCTGGCTGGGGCGCTCGCCGTGTTCGATGGTGGTCTCGGTCTCCAGCGCGGCGTCGACGGCGAAGCTCTCCTCCACCAGGGCCGCCAGGTGCGACCAGCTCGGCCGCGCCGACAGCAGCAAGCGCGCACCCTCGGGGTAGTTGTCGCCCATGAGCATGCCGCGCGCGGCGGGATTGGCGTTGCGCACCACGCCGTGCGCGTCCACCACCAGCACGCCCACGCCCAGGCTTTCGATGACCACCTCGTTGACGGCAGCCTGTGCACGCGCGGCGGCCTGACTGCTGGCCGAGACAGCTTCTTCACGCGCCAGGCGGCTGGCCAGCTGGTGGGCCAGCACGGCGACCAGGAAGAAGCCGGTGCCCGCCAGGCCGGCCTGCAGGAAGCGGGCGGTGTCGAGCTGGCCCGGGCCGGTCCCGTGCAGCCAGGCATCGGCCAGCAGCAGCAGGGTGGCGCCGGCCGCGGTGCCCAGTCCCAGCACCATGGGGCCCAGGATGGCCGCCGTGAGCACGGGCAGCGCGAACAGCGGGGTGAAGTTGATGCTGCTGCCGGACTGGAAGTACTGCAGCGCGGCCACCACCGCCACGTCCACCCCGACGGTGATGAGCCACTGCACCGTGGGCGCGCGGCCGTGCTCGGCCGGCGTCCACATCAGCATCACGGCCACGGTGGCCAGCAGGTAAGTGGAGGTCAGGGCCGTTGGCCAGACCGTGGCGCTGCCGTCGGCGGTCAGCAGCAGGAACAGCTGCAGCGCGAGCAGGACCAGCGCCACGAACACGCGCGCCCGCATGAAGGCGCGCCACAGGCGCTCGAAGGCCCGGGCGCGCTGCAGGGCCGGGCTTTCGTGGGCCGAGTACCAGGACGGGGCGAAACTGGAGCTGTCGTCGCGTGGCATGCGGGGTCCTCAGGCCGGCGGGCCCTCGATGCGCTGCCGGTGCTCGGCGCTGCAGTAGCTGCCTTGGCGGCCGGTGACGGCCTCGTTCTGCGGTAGGTGGGTGCCGCAGGCGCGGCAGGCCACCATGGCGATCGGCTGGCCCGTTGCGCGGGCGGGGCGCGGCGGCGCGGCGGCCTCGCGCTCCTGGCGCTCGACGCGGCGGTTGTTGCGCCAGACGTAGAACGCCACGACGACGACGGCGAGCACGAGCAGGTATTTCATCGGCGGGGCCTCATGGGCGAAGCAGCAGCACCTCGAGCACGAAGCGCGAGCCCACGTAGGCCAGCAGCAGGAAGCCCGCGCCCACATAGAGGGTGCGCACGGCGGTGCGACCGCGCCAGCCCAGCCGCCAGCGGCCCCACAGCAGCACGCCCATGGTGGCCCAGGCGAGCAGGGAAAACACGGTCTTGTGGTTCCACACCATGCGCTGGTTGAGGAGTTCGGAGAAGTGCCAGCCGGCCAGCAGCGTGAGGCTGAGCAGCAGGAAGCCGGCGGCCACGAAGCGGAAGGTGAGTCGCTCCAGCGTGAGCAGCGGCATGGTGGTGTCGCTGGCCACGCCGCTGCGCATGGCGCGCTCGGCGCGCTGCATCAGCCAGGCGTGCACCACGGCGGCGGCGATGAGTCCATAGGCCGCGATGCCCAGGGCCCAGTGCAGCGGCATCCACACCGAGGGCAGGGTGGGGTGCTCGGCGCCGGGGAAGACGATCACCAGCAGCATGACCGCCGCCCCCATCAGCGCCAGCGCCCAGCGCGCCCGCAATTGCGGGTACAGGCGGCTTTCGACCAGGTAGACGGTGAGCACCAGCCACAGCGTGACCGACAGCGCCGGCGCGAAGCCGAAGCGCACCGGCTCGCTGAGCAGGCCGGCCAGCAGCGCGAGCAGGTGCAGGCCCCAGGTGATGGCGAGCAGGGCGCGCGCCTGCAAACTGCCCAGCCGGGGGTGCGCCCAGGCCACCAGCGCGTACGCCAGCGCGGCCAGCGTGGACAGCACGGCGGCCGGCAGGTTGGAAGCCAGTTGGGGAAACAGGTTCATGGCCACGGGCCAACACGGGAGGTGCCGAGGGCTAAAATCAGCCGCACATCTTAACGGCGCCACCCGGGCCCCTTCCTTGCCCGGCCACCCGTTCGACGGGTCCACCGTGGCGCTCCGTCGGCGCCCTCCACACCCTCCCACCGCAGCCATGGCCTCAGCCCTGTCCGACCGCCTGTCACGCATCGTCAAGGAGATGCGTGGCCAGGCCCGCATCACCGAGAGCAACGTGAGCGACATGCTGCGCGAGGTGCGCATGGCCCTGCTCGAGGCCGACGTGGCGCTGCCGGTGGTGCGCGACTTCATCGCGCGCGTGAAGGACAAGGCGCTCGGCCAGGACGTGGTGGGCTCGCTCACCCCCGGCCAGGCCCTGGTGGGCATCGTCAACCGCGAGCTGGCCGCCACCATGGGCGAGGGCGTGGCCGACATCAACCTGGCGGCGCAGCCGCCCGCCGTCATCCTGATGGCCGGCCTGCAGGGCGCGGGCAAGACCACCACCACGGCCAAGCTGGCGCGCCACCTGATCGAGAAGCGCAAGAAGAAGGTGCTCACGGTGTCGGGCGACGTCTACCGCCCGGCCGCCATCGAGCAGCTCAAGACCGTGACGGCCCAGGCCGGCGCCGAGTGGTTCCCGAGCACGCCCGACCAGAAACCCGCCGACATCGCGCGCGCCGCGCTCGACCACGCGCGGCGCCACCACTTCGACGTGCTGCTGGTCGACACGGCCGGCCGGCTGGCCATCGACGAGGCGCTGATGCGCGAGATCCGCGAGCTGCACGCGGTGCTGAACCCGGTGGAAACCCTGTTCGTGGTGGATGCCATGCAGGGCCAGGACGCGGTCAACACCGCCAAGGCCTTCAAGGAAGCCCTGCCGCTCACCGGCATCGTGCTCACCAAGCTCGACGGCGACTCGCGCGGCGGCGCGGCCCTGTCGGTGCGCGCCATCACGGGCGCGCCGATCAAGTTCGCGGGCGTGTCGGAAAAGATCGACGGCCTGGAGGTGTTCGACGCCGACCGCCACGCGCAGCGCGTGCTGGGCATGGGCGACATCGTGGCCCTGGTCGAGCAGGTCACGGCCGGCGTCGACATGGCCTCGGCCCAGAAGCTGGCGGCCAAGGTCAAGAGCGGCGAGGGCTTCGACCTCGACGACTTCCTGGGCCAACTGCGCCAGATGAAGCAGATGGGCGGCCTGTCCAACCTGATCGACAAGCTGCCCGCGCAGATGGCGGCCAAGGCCGGCACCGCCGACCTCTCGCGCGCCGAGAAGGACATCCGCCGCAAGGAGGGGATCATCTGCAGCATGACCCCCGCCGAGCGCCGCAAGCCCGAGATCATCAAGGCCACGCGCAAGCGCCGCATCGCCGCCGGGGCGGGCGTGCACGTGCAGGAGGTCAACCGCCTGCTCAAAGAGTTCGAGCAGATGCAGGGCATGATGAAGAAGATGAAGGGCGGCGGCCTCATGAAGATGATGAAGCGCATGGGCGGCATGAAAGGCATGCCCAAGCTGCCCGGCATGGGCTGAGCGGCGCCGCCACCCAGCCCGGCCTGTCGGCGCACGGGGTTGCATGGAGGGGCTTCGCATCGAAACCATCGGCACGGCGCTGGCGCTGCTGTGCGCGCTCTGGTTGCGCCCCTGGCGGCTGCTCAAGGGCCCCTTGCTCACACCGGCGCTGGCGGCGCTGGTCCTGCTGCCCTTGCTTTGGCTCACGCCGCAGTCCATGCCCGCGGGCCTTCGGGTGCAGTTGTCCGGGGCCAGCCTGCTCGTGCTGGTGCTGGGCTGGCCGCTCGCGGTGCCCCTGCTGGCCGTGGTGGCGCTGCTGGTGTGGGGGCTGGGCACCGAGGGGCCGCAGCTGGCGCTGATCCAGCTCTGGTGGCTGGGCGTGGTGCCCGCCACCCTGGCGCTGGTCCTGGGCGCGGCCCTGCGCCGCTGGCTGCCGGCGAACCCCTTCGTCTACACGCTCGGGCGCGGCTTCCTGGGCACGGCGGTGTCGGTGTTCGTCGCCGGCGCCCTCATGCGCTGGCTTCAGCCCCTGGGCCACGACGGGTCGCTGGTGGCCGTCTGGCTCATGGCCTGGGGCGATGCATTCCTGACCGGCATGGTGTGCGCGGTGTTCGTGGCCTTCGTGCCGCAGTGGCTGGCCACCTGGTCGGACGCGCGCTACCTGCGCCCGCCCGGCGCGGACCGGTAGCCCCGCCGGGCCGCAGGCGCCTGGGCGCGGCGCTGGCCAGGCCCTACACTCGACGGCCGCGCCGATACCCCCCGGCGATCCGTCTCTTTCACGCCGACCGACCCTGCCATGCCCCGCGACGTCCACGTCATCACCCACCCGCTGGTGCAGCACAAGCTCACGCTGATGCGCCGCAAGGACACCAGCACCAAGAGCTTTCGCGAGCTCGTGCACGAGCTCAGCGCGCTGCTGGCCTACGAGCTCACGCGCGACATGCCCATGCAGGAAATCGACATCGAGACCCCGCTGGAGCCCATGAAGTCGCGCGTGATCGACGGCAAGAAGATCGTGCTGGCCTCCATCCTGCGCGCGGGCAATGGCTTCCTCGACGGCATGCTGCAGGTGATCCCGGGCGCGCGCGTGGGCCACATCGGCCTCTACCGCGACCCGGCCACGCTGCAGGCCGTGGAGTACTACTTCAAGATGCCGCAGGACATGCACGAGCGCGACGTGATCGTGCTCGACCCGATGCTGGCCACGGGCAACTCGGCCGTGGCCGCGGTGGACCGGCTCAAGAAGACGCACCCGCGCTCCATCCGCTTCGTCTGCCTGGTCACCTGCCCCGAAGGCCTCAAGACCTTCCACGACGCCCACCCCGACGTGCCGGTCTACACGCCCGCGATCGACCGCGGCCTGAACGACCACGGCTACATCGTGCCGGGCCTCGGCGACGCCGGCGACCGCATCTTCGGCACGAAGTAGGCGCCCCTGCGGCGCTGCGCGCCTCCCCCCGAGGGGGCGATGCCGACGGACCGGCGGAGCCGGATCCGTGGCATCCCCGGTTTTCGGGGCTGGCCTGCCGGTGTCCGGATGACAGCTTTGTTATTCCGTTTGCGATAGGGTCGCGGCCATGAATCCCCAAGCCCCTTCCTTCTGGCGCATCGGCTGGACCTCGCTGCTGCGCGACTGGCGCGCGGGCGAGCTGCGCCTGCTGGTGGTCGCCGTGACGCTGGCGGTGGCCGCGCTCACCGCCGTGGGCTTCTTCGCCGACCGCCTGCAGGGCGGCCTGGCGCGCGACGCGCGCGCCCTGATCGGCGGCGACGCCGTGGTGGTGTCCGACCAGCCGGCCGATCCGGCCTTCGCGGCGCGCGCCGAGGCCCTGGGCCTGCGCCACACGCTGAGCCTGGGCTTTCCCACCATGGGCCGCGCGCCCGACGAGCAGGGCGGCGCCGCCCGGCTGGTGGCGCTCAAGTCGGTGGGCGAGGGCTACCCGCTGCGCGGCACGGTGCGCGTGTCCGAATCGCCGGACGCGCCCGACGTGGTCGCCCCCGGCATTCCCGCGCGTGGCACCGCCTGGGTGGACGCGGCGCTGCTGGTGCAGCTCGACCTGCGCGTGGGCCAGCCGCTGCTGCTGGGCGATGCGCGCTTCACCATCGAGCGGGTGCTCACGGTGGAACCCGACCGGGGCAGCGGCTTCATGAGCTTCGCGCCGCGCGTGATGATCCGCAACGACGACCTGCCCGCCACCGGCCTGGTGCAGCCCGCCAGCCGCGTGAGCTACCGACTCGCCGTGGCCGGGCCCGACGCCGCCGTGGCCGCGTTCAGCCGCTGGGCGAAGGAAGCGCTCGAACGCCCGGGCGTGCGCGGCGTGCGGCTGGAGTCGCTGGAGGGCGGCCGGCCCGAGATGCAGCGCACCTTGGGCCGGGCCGAGAAGTTCCTCAACCTCGTGGCCCTGCTGGCCGCGCTGCTGTGCGCCGTGGCCGTGGCCATCGCCGCGCGCGGCTTCGCCCAGCGCCACCTGGACGACTGCGCCATGCTGCGCGTGCTGGGCCTGTCGCAGGGCAACATGGCGCGCGCCTACACGGTGGAGTTCGCCGCCGTCGGCTTGCTGGCCAGCGCGCTGGGCGTGCTGCTGGGCTGGGCCGTGCACCACGTCTTCGTGTGGCTGCTGGCGGGCCTGGTGGAATCCAGCCTGCCACCGCCCGGCCCGGTGCCGGTGCTGCTGGGCCTGGGCATGGGCCTGACGCTGCTGCTGGCCTTCGGCCTGCCGCCGGTGCTGCAGCTGGCCAAGGTGCCGCCGCTGCGCGTGATCCGCCGCGACGTGGGCCAGCTCAAGCCGGCCACGCTGGGCGTGCTGGGCCTGGGCGTGCTCGGCTTCGCGGCCCTGCTGCTGGCGGCCAGCCGCGACCTGCTGCTCGGTGGCATCGCGGTGGGCGGCTTCGCGGCCGCCGTGCTGCTGTTCGCGGGCGCCAGCTTCCTCGCGGTGCGCGTGCTGCGGGCCAGCGTGAACGAGGCCACCGCGCCGCGCGCCCTGGTGATGGCCACGCGCCAGCTCTCGGCGCGCCCGGTCTATGCGGTGGTGCAGATCAGCGCGCTGGCCGTGGGCCTGCTGTCGCTGGTGCTGCTGGTGCTGCTGCGCACCGACCTCATCGACAGCTGGCGCCAAGCCACGCCGCCCGACGCGCCGAACCGCTTCGTCATCAACGTGCAGCCCGAGCAGGCCCAGGCCTTCCAGCAGGCGCTGCGCGGCGCGGGCGTGGACCGGTACGACTGGTTCCCCATGATTCGGGGCCGCCTGGTCAACATCAATGGCAAGGCCGTGCAGCCGGAGGACTTCGAGGCCGAGCGCGCGCAGCGCCTGGTCGAACGCGAGTTCAACCTCTCGCACACCGCCGAGCGGCCCGAGAACAACCCCATCGTGGCCGGCCGCTGGACGCCCGAGGAGGCCGACGGCCTGAGTGTGGAGGAGGGCCTGGCGGACGAGCTGGGCCTGAAGCTGGGCGACACCCTGGGTTTTGACATCGCCGGGCAGCTGGTGCAACGCCGCATCACCAGCCTGCGCCATGTGGACTGGGGCTCCATGCGGGTCAACTTCTTCGTGCTCTTTCCGGTGGCCGAGATGAACGACGTCCCGGTCACCTACATCAGCGCCTTTCGCGCGCCCGAGTCGCGCGGCTTCGACAACGCCCTGGTGCACGAATTCCCCAACATCACCAACGTCGACATGAGCCAGGCCATCGCCCAGGTGCAGCGCGTGCTGGGCCAGGTGATCGCGGCCATCGAGTTCCTCTTCGCCTTCACGCTCGCGGCCGGGCTGGTGGTGCTGCTGGCGGCCGTCACGGCCACGCGCGGCGAACGCGAACGCGAGTTCGCCATCCTGCGCGCGGTGGGCGCGGGCTCGGGCCTGCTGCGCCAAGTGCAGCGCATCGAGCTGCTGGGTGTGGGCCTGCTGGCCGGCTTCCTGGCCTCGGTGGTGGCGGTGGCCGTGGGCTGGGCGCTCGCGCGCTATGCCTTCGAGTTCACCTGGACGGCTTCGCTCTGGGTGCCGCTGGGCGGCGCGCTCGCCGGCGCGGTGCTGGCGCTGGCGGCGGGTTGGTGGGGGCTGCGCGCCATCCTGCGCACGCCGGTGGTCGAAACCCTGCGCCGCGCGGCGACCTGAAGACATGAGCGATCCACTCCTGCAACCCGAAGAACCGGCGAAATTCGCCACCCCGTTCGAATGGATCGGCGGCGAGGCGCGCGTGCGCGCCCTGGTCGACCGCTTCTACGACCTGATGGACCTGGAGCCCGGCTACCGCGCGCTGCGCGCCGCGCACGGCAGCACGCTGGACAGCGCGCGCGACAAGCTGTTCTGGTTCCTGTGCGGCTGGCTCGGCGGGCCGGACCACTACGTCTCGCGCTTCGGCCACCCGCGCCTGCGCATGCGCCACCTGCCGTTCGCCATCGGCATCCTGGAGCGCGACCAGTGGCTGGCCTGCATGGACCAGGCCATGGGCG
>NZ_MKSS01000198.1:0-11716 GCF_001897365.1 Hydrogenophaga sp. 70-12 | reverse complement strand
CGGCGTCCATGTCGAGCACGGCGTTGTACTCGTCGTAGAACTTGCGGTGCGCCTCGGCGCTGTCGTTGTCGCCTTTCACCAGGTCCTGGAAGTAGTCGTAGTGGCTGGAGGCGTGGCGGTCCGGGTTCATGGCCACGAAGCCGCTGTGCTGCAGGAAGCCCGGGTACACGCGCCGGCCGGCGCCGGGGAACTTCTCCGGCACACGGTAGATGACGTTGTTCTCGAACCACTCGTGGCTGCGCTGCATGGCCAGGTTGTTCACCGCCGTGGGCGACTTGCGGGCGTCGATCGGGCCGCCCATCATGGTCATGGACAGGGGCACCTTTTCGCCCCGGCTGGCCATCAGCGACACCGCGGCCAGCACCGGCACCGTGGGCTGGCACACGCTCATCACGTGGCAGTTGCCGTAAATGCCCTGCACGTGGCCGATGAACTCCTGCACGTAGTTGATGTAGTCGTCCAGGTGGAACTCGCCCTCGGCCAGCGGCACCAGGCGGGCGTTCTTCCAGTCGGTGATGTAGACCTTGTGGTCCTTGAGCAGGGTGCGAACCGTGTCGCGCAGCAGGGTGGCGTAGTGACCCGACAGCGGCGCCACCACCAGCACCACCGGCTGCACCTTGAGCGCGGTCAGGGTGTTGGGGTCGTCCGTGAAGCGCTTGAAGCGGCGCAGCTCGCAGAAGGGCTTGTCGATGTCCACGCGCTCATGGATGGCCACGTCCACGCCGTTCACGTCCACGGTCCGGATGCCGAATTCGGGCTTCTCGTAGTCCTTGCCCAGGCGGTGCAGCAGGTCGTAGCCGGCCGAGATGCGCTGGGCCAGGGGCAGCTGCGCGAAAGGCAGCTGCGGGTTGCTGAACATCCGCGAGGCGACCTCGGCCAGGTCGGTGAAGGGCTCCATGAAAGAGCGCTGGGTTTCGTAGATCTGGTACAGCATGGGTCATGCCTTCGTGAAATGTTGCAGTGCAATGTAGCAGGATGCCGATGGCCTTGTTCTGGGGAGAACACGGGGGCAAAGACCCCAACTGTCGCCTTTGTGCACCAGGCTGGCCGACAATTCCGCCCATGAACACCCCCCATCGCCTGCCTGTGCTCTTCGTCGGCCACGGCAGCCCCATGAACACCATCGAGGACAACCACTGGCGCCGCACCTGGCAGGCGCTGGGGCCTCAGCTTCGCGAGCGCATCCCCGGGGTACGCCTGATCCTGTGCGTCTCGGCCCATTGGCTGACCCATGGCTGGTGGCTCACCGGCATGGACCGGCCGCGCACCATCCACGATTTCGGCGGTTTCCCCCAGGCGCTGTTCGACCAGCAGTACCCCGCGCCCGGCGCGCCCGGCCTGGCGCGCGAGATCGCGCAGTCGCTCCAGTTGCCCGAGGGGCAGGGCGCGGTGGGTGTCGACGAAGGGGAGTGGGGGCTGGACCATGGTGCCTGGTCGGTGCTCAAACCCATGTTTCCGCAGGCCGACATCCCCGTGGTCCAGCTCAGCATGGACTATGGCCGGCCGCCGGCCGAGCACCTGGCCATCGGCCGCCAGTTGAAGGCCTGGCGCTCGCGCGGCGTCTTCATCGTGGCCAGCGGCAACATCGTGCACAACCTGCGCGTCATGCGCCGCGACGTGCCCGACAACCAGGCCTACGACTGGGCGGTGGACTTTGACACCCACGTCGCGGGCCTGATCCAGGCGGGCGATGCCCCCGGCCTGGCGGCGTTCCAGTCGCAGGGCGAGATGGCCCACCTCTCGCAGCCCACCTGGGACCACTACTTGCCCCTGCTGTACGCGGCCGGCGCGGTCGACCCGGACGAGCCCATCGAGTTCTTCAACGAGGGCTTCCAGGCCGCCGCCATCTCGATGAGATCGGTCATCTGGGGGTGATCCCCGGCGCGCTTCGCGCGTTTCCCCTGACAGGGGGCGGCGCCTGCGGCTCCGCGAAGCCGGTTCCGCGGGCCCCCTGGCCAGGCGGTGCTCAGAGCACCGCGGCGATGGACTTGCAGACGTGCCCGATGTTCTTGCCGTTGAGCGCGGCCACGCACATGCGGCCGGTGTCGGTGCCGTAGACGCCGAACTCGCTGCGCAGGCGCACCATCTGGTCCTTGGTC
Source organism: Hydrogenophaga sp. 70-12 (assembly GCF_001897365.1). NCBI lineage: Bacteria > Pseudomonadati > Pseudomonadota > Betaproteobacteria > Burkholderiales > Comamonadaceae > Hydrogenophaga > Hydrogenophaga sp. 70-12. The sequence continues at coordinate 9,617 of NZ_MKSS01000198.1, read as the reverse complement.
AGGCCGGAGTAGCTGAACATGCCGATCTGGTCGGTGATGAAGCCCATGTCCTGCTTCACGCCGGCGGCCTTCAGCCCTTCCACCAGTTGCTGGCGCATGGCCTTGATGCGCACGCGCATCTCGCCCAGCTCTTTCTCCCACAGCGCGCGCAGCTCGGGGTTGGTGAGAACGGCCGCCACCACCGCGCCGCCGTGGATGGGCGGGTTGGAGTAGTTGGTGCGGACCATGATCTTGAGCTGCGAGAGCACGCGGTCGGCCTCGGCCTTGTCGGCGCACAGCACCGACAGGGCGCCCACGCGCTCGCCGTACAGGCTGAAGCTCTTGGAGAACGAGGTGGAGACAAAGAACACCAGGCCGGCGGCCACGAACTTGGCGATCACCGCGCCGTCTTCGGCGATGCCGTGGCCGAAGCCCTGATAGGCCATGTCCAGGAAGGGCGTGAGGCCGCGCGCCTTGACGACCTCGATCACGCGATCCCATTGCGTGGGCGTGATGTCGTAGCCGGTGGGGTTGTGGCAGCAGGCGTGCAGCACGGCGATGGTGCCGGGCGCGGCGGCCTGCAGGCTGGCCAGCATGCCGTCGAAGTCCACGCCGCGCTTGGCCGCGTCGTAGTAGGTGTACGTGCCGACCTCGAAGCCGGCCTGGGTGAAGAGGGCGCGGTGGTTTTCCCAGCTCGGGTCGCTGATCAGCACCTTGGCGGACGGGCTCAGGCGCTTGAGGAAGTCGGCGCCGATCTTGAGGCCGCCGGTGCCGCCCAGGGCCTGCACGGTGGCCACGCGTCCGCTCTTGACGGGTTCGCTGTCGGCGCCGAAGACCAGGCCCTTGACCGCGTTGTCGTAGGCGGCGATGCCGTCGATGGGCAGGTAGCCGCGCGCGGCGGGCTTGTCCATCATGGCCTTCTCGGCCGCCTGCACGCACTGCAGCAGCGGCAGCTTGCCGTTCTCGTCGAAATACACGCCCACCCCAAGGTTCACCTTGTTGGGGTTGCTGTCGGCGGCGAACTGCTCGTTCAGACCCAGGATCGGGTCGCGGGGGGCCATTTCAACGGCGGAGAAGAGGCTCATGAGGGGGCTGGGGAAGAGGTGGAAGACCCGGAATTCTAGAGCGCTGGCCACCGCACAGCCGGGGGTATCGGAGCTTCGTCAGGTGTCGACCTTTGACTGCGCTTGCGTCGCCATGATGTACTGCGCGTGCAGTACTGCATGGAGTCCCACGTTTGAATGAGTTTCCCGAGGCGTGAAGGTGGTTCACCATAGGGTGCTGGGGTATATTCGCCGACTGTTTACTTTTATTAACACTTGTCCCTTCTTTGGAGGCCGTGAGCATGCAAAAACATACGTCCATCCGCTTCCGCGTGGCCATGTTGGCGGCTGCGGCCATCCTGGCTGGCTGCGCCAGCGGCGGTTCGTATCCGCCCGCGCCTCCGACCGCATCCGCGGGCGCCAGTTACAACTACCTCGTCGGCCCGGGCGACACGCTGTCCATCAGCGTGTGGCGCAACCCGGAGCTGTCGGCCGTGGTGCCCGTGCGGCCGGACGGCAAGGTCTCCGCCCCGCTCGTCGATGAACTCCTTGCCCAGGGCAAGACCTCGCAGGAAATCGCCCGCGACGTCGAGAAGGCGCTCGGCAAGTACGTGCGCGATCCGGTGGTGACCGTGATCGTCACCAACTTCGTGGGCTCGCACAGCGAGCAGGTCCGTGTGGTGGGCGAGGCCGTCAAGCCCCAGGCCCTGCCGTTCCGCCACAAGATGACGGTGATGGACGTGCTGATCGCCTCCGGCGGCCTGACCGAATTCGCCAGCGGCAACAAGGCCACCATCGTGCGCGCCGCCGAGGGCAACAAGCGCTACAGCGTGCGCCTGGACGACCTGGTCAAGCGCGGCGACATCTCGGCCAATGTCGAGATGCTGCCGGGCGATGTGCTGATCATTCCCCAAGGCTGGTTCTGACCAGGCCCTTCCGATTGATCACCGTCGTCCGACGGTGATCGCGCTTGCCCCGATCGTCCCGCAATCCGCATGCATGAACTGATCCACCAACTCACCAACGCGCTGCGCGGCATGTGGCTGTACCGCCGCACCGGTGTGGCCGTGGCATGGGCCGTGGCCCTCCTGGGCGCCGCCGCCGTGATGTTCATCCCCGACCGCTTCGAGGCATCGGCCCGGGTGTACGTCGACACGCAATCCATCCTGCGTCCGCTGATGGCGGGTCTGACGATCCAGCCCGACGTCGAGCAGCAGGTGGCGATGCTGGGCCGCACACTCATCAGCCGGCCCACCATCGAGAAGCTGGTGCAGACCGAGGACCTGGGCGTGCCCCTGGCCGGCAAGGCAGAGCGGGACGCGCTGGTCGGCCGCATCATGGGCAACATCCAGCTCAAGTCCACCGGCCGCGACAACCTGTACACCATCTCCTACCGCGACCAGAACCCGCAGCTGGCGCTGCGCGTGGTGGACGCGCTGATGAAGACCTTCATCGCCTCGCGCACGGGGGCCTACACGGCCGATGCGCAGAACGCGCGCAAGTTCATCGAGGAGCAGATCCGCAACTATGAGTCCAAGCTCACCGACGCCGAGACGCGGTTGAAGGACTTCCGCCTGCGCCACATCGACATGCAGACCCAGGGCGGGGTGGACATGGCCGGCCGCATGGCCGAAATCAGCACCACGCTGAGCCAGGCGCGGCTGGAGTTGCGCGAGGCCGAAAGCGCCCGCGAAGCGGCCCGTGCCCAGCTCGAGCAGGCGCGCGCCGCGGCCCGCAACGCCGCCGCCACCTTGCCTGCCCAGACATTCGCCACGCCCGAGATCGACGCCCGCATCGACGTGCTGCGCCGCAACCTCGACGGCCTGCTGCAGCGCTTCACCGAGCAGCACCCCGACGTGCAGAACACCCGCAAGCTGATCGCCGAGCTCGAGCAGCAGAAGGCGCGCGAGGTCGAGGCCCTGCGCAAACGCGCCCAGCAGGCCGAGGCCGCCGGCCGGCCCATGCCCGACATGAACCCCGCGATGCAGGAGATGTCGCGCACGCTGGCCGCCACCGAGGTGCAGGTCGCCTCGCTGCGCGCGCGCGTGGCTGAATACGAAGGCCGCGCGGCCCGCATCCGCGAACAGGCCAAGGTGGCGCCGCAGGTCGAGGCCGAACTGGCCCAACTCAACCGCGACTACGACGTGCACCGCAAGAACTACGAGGACCTGGTCGCGCGGCGCGAGACCGTGGCCCTGAGCAACGAGCTGCAGAGCGACGCGCACGTGGCGCAGTTCCGCGTGGTCGAGCCGCCTCAGGTGTCGCGCCGCCCGGTGGCCCCCAACCGCGTGGTGCTGCTGCCCGGCGTGCTGCTGCTCTCGCTGGTGGCCGGCGCGGCGGTGGCGTTCATGGTGAGCAACCTGCGGCCGGTGTACTTCGATGCCGCAGGCCTGCGCAGCGCGGTCGACCTGCCCCTGCTGGGTGTGGTCACCCAGGTGCGCAACGAGGTGATCCGCCACCGCCAGGGGCGCAGCTTGCTGCGGGTGATCGTCGCGATCGCCGCGCTGGTGCTGCTGTTCGCGCTGGGCATGGTGGCGCTGTCCATTCACCAGTCATCCGTTTGAATGGGGCCTGAAGCGATGGCAAGTCTGATCGAAAAAGCGGCGCAACGGCTGGAGCAGCTTCGCCAGGCCGGGGCCGACATACCCGACACCCCCGAGGCCCCGCCGGCTGCCGTGGCGCGCCCGCCCATGGCCATGCCGCGGCCCACCCAGCCCCTGCGTCCGCAGAGCAGCTCCAAGGTCGTGCAGCTCGACCTGGACGCCCTGACGGAAGCGGGCTTCGTCACGCCCAAGGCCCAGCGCTCGCTCACGGCCGAGCAGTTCCGCGTCATCAAGCGCCCGCTGCTGGCCAACGCCATGGGCAAGGGCGCCGCGCCCGTGACCCACGGCAACCGCATCATGATCACCAGCGCGCTGGCGGGCGAGGGCAAGACCTTCACCGCCATCAACCTGGCGGTGAGCATCGCCATGGAGCTCGACCACACGGTGCTGCTGGTCGACGCCGACGTCTCGCGCCCCTCGGTCATGAAGACCCTGGGCCTGCCGTCCGGCCGGGGCCTGATGGACCTGCTGGTGGGCAACGAGACCGAGATGTCCGAGGTGCTGCTGCGCACCAACATCGACAAGCTCACGCTGCTGCCCAGCGGCACGCCGCACGCGCGCGCCACCGAACTGCTGGCCAGCGACGCCATGAGCACGCTGGTGGAGGAGATGGGGCGCCGCTACCCCGAGCGCATCATCATTTTCGATTCGCCGCCGCTGCTGATGACCACCGAGTCGCGCGTGCTGGCCTCGCACATGGGCCAGATCGTGATGGTGGTGCAGGCCGGCCAGACGCAGCGCGCCCAGGTGCGCCACGCGCTGGAGGCGATCGAGAACTGTCCGATCAAGCTCATGGTGCTCAACCAGGTCCGCGAGGAAGAGCGCAACTCCTACGGCTATGGCTACGGCTACGGCACGGATGCGCCGGCCGAGGCGAACACCACGGCCTAACGGCCAGCGAGGCAGACCATGCGCCCGATAGCGACCCCCTCGATCCCGCGCCTCCGGTGCCGCCTGCCACTGAGCGCCGTGGCCCTGGCCACCCTGGCGCTGGCGGGAACGGCGCGCGCGCAGGTGCCGATGGAAGTGCCGGGCGCCGCCACCCAGGTGCAGGAGTCGATCACGCCGCAGGGGCCGCCGCCGCGCGTGTGGATAGAGCCGCGCGTGTTCGCCCGCCAGTGGTACACCGACAACTACCTGCTCAGCGGCACCGACCGCCAGTCCGAATGGACCACCGAGCTGGGCGCCTCGGTGCTGGCCGTCTTCAACCTGCCGCGCCTGACCGGCAGCGTCGACTACTCGCTCAGCGGCCTGTACCAGGCGCAAGGCGTGGGGCAGGAGGACCACCTGCAGGGCCTGGACGCCAACCTGCTGCTCGACGCCTGGAACAACACCGCCTTCGTCGAGTTCAACGGCAACGTCGGCCGCAGCCGCGTTTCGGCCTTCGATGTTCAACCGGTGGGCGATTTCGAACGCCCGAACCTGGCGGAGACCAAGCAGTTCCGTATCTCGCCCTACCTGCGCGGCAGCTTCAACGACGCCGTTGACTACGAGCTGCGCTACAGCCGCTTCACCTCGCGCACCCAGGCCGACAACCGATCGGACATCGACGAGAACACCGTCTCGGGCCGCCTGGCCAGCAGCGAGGGCGTGGCCCGCCTGGGCTGGGCGCTGGACGCCTCGCGCAGCAACCTCGACTACAGCCTGGGCCGCAAGGTCACGCTGCAGCAGGTGATCGGCCAACTGAACTACGCGGTGACCCCGACGCTGCTGGTCTACGTGCAGGGCGGCCGCGAATCCAACAACGTGCTCACGGCCGATACCGAGTCCTACTCCACCTGGGGCGGCGGCTTCAACTGGCGACCGACGCAAAACGCGCGCATTGCCATGGGCGCGAACAAGCGCTTTTTCGGCCACGACCACAACCTTCAGGCCGAGTACCAGATGCGCCGCGCGGTGGTGCGCTTCACGGACTCGCGCGACATCTCCACCAGCCAGCTGGGACTGGGCGACGGCAGCACCACCCTGTCGGGCCTGCTCGACGCCCTGTACGGCGGCAGCATCCCCGACCCGGTGCAGCGCGCGCAGCGCGTGCAGAGCGAGCTGGAGCGCCTGGGCCTACCGGGCAACACCACCAACTTCCCCGGCTACCTCACGTCCTTCGTCACCGAGCAGCGCATCCAGGAACTGGCCTTCGTGCTGATGCTCAACCGCGGCGCCCTCACGGCCGCGATCCAGCGCACGCGCTCGAACCAGCTCAACAACAGCCTGGTCACCGGCGACGACTTCAACTTCGCCAGCGAGATCCTGCAAAAGGGCTGGAGCGTGGCCTACGCGCACCGCCTCTCGCCGCGCTCCGCGGCCAGCATCACCTTCCAGCGCCAGGAAAACGTGGGCGTGGGCACGACGCTGTTCAACCGGCTCGATTCGATCACCCTGGCGCTGACCACGCGCCTGAGCGCCCGCACCACCGGTGTCGTGATGCTGCGCCGCTCGTCGTTCGACGCCACCACCCCTTACCGGGAAACGGCCATTCAGGCCATGGTTTCCCATCGGTTCTGATCCATGTACGAAGCCTTCTACGGGCTCAAGAGCAAGCCTTTCCAGCTCAACCCGGACCCGCGTTTCTATTTCTCGGGCAAGCCGCACCGGCGCGCGCGCTCCTATCTGGTGTACGGCGTCATGCGCGGCGAGGGCTTCATCGTCATCACGGGCGAGGTGGGCGCTGGCAAGACCACCATCGTGCGCGACCTGCTCGACAGCCTGGAGAACGGCTCGGTCGTGGCCGCCCAGCTCGTCAGCACCCAGCTGGGCGCCGAGGACGCGCTCAAGCTGGTGTGCGCCGCCTTCGGCGTGTCCGTCAAGGGCAACAGCAAGGCCGACATGCTCATGGCCCTGGAGGCCTACTTCATCACCCAGGTCTCGCAGGGCAAGCGCTGCCTGCTGATCGTCGACGAGGCGCAGAACCTGCAGCCCCAGGCGGTGGAAGAGCTGCGCATGCTCTCCAACTTCCAGTTCGGCGACCAGGCGCTGCTGCAGACCTTCCTGATCGGCCAGCCCGAGTTCCGCGACATCCTGCAAAGCCCGCGCATGCTGCAGCTGCGCCAGCGCGTCACGGCGCGTTGCCACCTGGGCCCGCTGGACGAGGAGGACACGCGCGGCTATGTGGAGCACCGCCTCAAGTGCGCCGGCGCCACCGACAAACCCACCTTCGACGAAGGCATCTTCGCGCTGCTGCACCAGGAGTCGGGCGGCATCCCGCGCCGCATCAACCTGCTGGTGGACCGGCTGCTGTTGCAGGGCTTCCTGGCCGAGACGCCGCACCTCACGCTGGAAGCCTTCCAGGACGTGGTGAACGAGGCCCGCGCCGAGACCGCCGCCTCGCCCACGCGCACCGAGCAGGACGCCAGCCGCTGGGGCCCGTTGGCCGAGATTCCCCTGCGCGGCATGCCGCCCACGCTCACCGACCAGGTCGAGCCGCTGGACCTGGACATCGACCCCGGCATGGTCGAGGGCATGTCCGAGCAGCTCACGCAGGTGGCGGCCGAGCAGCTCAGCGCGCGCCTGCTGCGCATCGAGCGCAGCGTGCTGCGCCAGGAGCGCATCAGCCTGGAAATCCTCAGCTCGCTGCGGCGCATCGTCGCGGGCGCCCGCAAGGGACGCAATGGAAACGGTCCGCAGGGCGGCGCGCCCAGCGACACGCCGCCGGGCTGACCCCTTTCAGGGAGAGCACCTCATGCTGATGAAAACCGATCGCCTGAATGCCCTCACCATCGACGTCGAGGACTACTTCCAGGTCTCCGCCCTGGCGCCCTACATCCGGCGCAGCGACTGGGACCGCTGCGAGTGCCGCGTCGAACGCAACGTGGACCGCATCCTGCAGATGCTGGCCGACGAGGGCGCGCAGGCCACCTTCTTCACCCTCGGCTGGATCGCCGAGCGCTACCCGGCCATGGTGCGCCGCATCGTCGAGCAGGGCCACGAGCTCGCCAGCCACGGTTATGGGCACCAGCGCGTGAGCGACCTGGACGCCACCGATTTCCGCGACGACGTGGTGCGCGCGCGGCGCGTGCTGGAAGACACCGGCGGCGTGGAGGTGCTGGGCTACCGCGCGCCGAGTTTCTCTATCGGCGAGGGCAACCTCTGGGCCCTGGACGTGCTGGCCGACACCGGCCACCGCTACAGCTCCAGCATCTACCCGGTGCGCCACGACCACTACGGCTCGCCCGACGCGCCGCGCTTCGTGCACCCCGTGCGCGAGGGCCTGATCGAGGTGCCGCCCACCACGCTGCGGGTCTTCAGCCGCAACCTGCCGTCCAGCGGCGGCGGCTACTTCCGCTTGCTGCCCTACAGCCTGTCGCGCTGGATGATCGAATCGGTGAACCGGCGCGACGGCGAGTCCGCCATCTTCTATTTCCATCCCTGGGAGATCGACGCCGAGCAGCCGCGCGTGCCCGGCATCGACCTGAAGACGCGCTTTCGCCACTACGTGAATCTCGAGCGCAACGAGGCCAAGCTGCGCCGGCTCCTGAAGGACCTGCCCTGGGGCCGCATGGACCAGATCTTCCTCGGGCGCCGGCAGGCAGAGGTGGCGCTTGCCTGAGACCACGAACCTGAGCCTGCACCGCCTCGATGGCTCGCGCGCCGCGGATGCCGCGCGCTGGGACGCCTTCGTGACGGCCTGCCCCGAGGCCACCTTTTTCCACCGCGCGGGTTGGGAGCGCATCACGCGCGAGGTGCTGCGCCACGACACGCATTTCCTGTGGGCCGAATCGAACGGCCAGATCCGCGGCGTGCTGCCGCTGGCGCGCGTGCACAGCCGCCTGTTCGGCCATTCGCTGAGCAGCCTGCCGTTCGCGGCCTATGGCGGCGTGGCCGCGCTGGACGACGAGGCCCGCGCCGCGCTGGAAGCCGAGGCCCAGGCCATCGCCCAGCGCCTGGGCGTGGACCACCTGGAACTGCGCCACCTGCAGCGCCGCCACCCCGACTGGCCCGCGCAGGACGCGCTGTACGTCACCTTCCGCAAGCCCATCGAGCCGACCGAAGAGGCCAACATGCTGGCCATTCCGCGCAAGCAGCGCGCCATGGTGCGCAAGGGCATCAAGAACGGCCTGGTCTCGCACATCGACCCCGGCGTGGACCGCTTCTTCGCGCTCTACGCCAGCAACGTGCACCGCCATGGCACGCCGGCGCTGTCGCGGCGCTACTTCCAGGCCTTGCGCGACACCTTCGGCGACGACTGCGAGGTGCTCACCGTCACCGACGACCAGGGCAAACCCCTGTCCAGCGTGCTGAGCTTCTACTTCCGCGACGAGGTGTTGCCCACCTTCGCGGGCGACGACACCGCCGCGCGCGACCTGGCTGGCAACGACTTCAAGTACTGGGAACTCATGCGCCGCGCCTGCGCGCGCGGCCTCAAGGTCTTCGACTACGGCCGCAGCAAGGTCGGCACCGGGCCGTTCTCGTTCAAGCGCAACTGGGGCTTCGAGCCCACGCCGCTGCACTACGAGTACCGGCTCTACAAGCGCGACAGCATCCCCCAGAACAACCCGGCCAACCCCAAGTACAAACTGATGATCGAGACTTGGCGGCGCCTGCCGCTGCCGGTGGCCAACTGGCTGGGCCCGCACATCGTCAGGAACCTGGGGTGAGGGCAGGGCGATGACACCGCTGCTCTACCTCGTCCACCGCATGCCTTACCCGCCCGACAAGGGCGACAAGGTGCGCTCGTACCACCTGCTGCGCCACCTGCAGCAGCGCCACCGGGTCTTCCTGGCCACCTTCATCGACGACCCCGCCGACGAGGTCCACCTCGACGCCCTGCGCGCCCTGTGCCCGGACCTGTACGTGGCGCGCCTGAACCCGCGCTGGCGCAAGCTCGCCAGCGCGCGCGCGCTGCTCACGGGCGAGGCCCAGTCGCTGGCCTACTACCGCCACGCCGGCCTGCGCGACTGGGTGAGGCGGGTGGCGGCCGAGCACCAGCCCGTGGCCAGCGTGGTGTTCTCGTCCACCATGGCGCCCTACGCCCACGAGCTGCTGCCGCGGGTGCCCA
>NZ_MKSS01000197.1:0-2189 GCF_001897365.1 Hydrogenophaga sp. 70-12 | reverse complement strand
GCCTCGGTCACGTCGGTGGCCAGGCCGTGCCAGACCACGCTGCCGTCGGGCTCGCGCTGCGGCGTGCTGTCCAGGCTGAGCCAGCGCAGGCCCAGCGTGGGCAGCAGCACGCGGTAGGTTTCGCGCCAAGGCAGCAGGTGTTGCGCCGAGTAGGCCAGCGTGGCGATCACGCGCGCCCGGTCCTCGGGGTGCAGCACCTGGAACAGCTTGCGCGGCTCGCGCATGAGCGCGGCGGCGTCCTCGTCGAACAGCTCGCGCACGGCCTCGTTGATGTAGCCGAGCGCGGTGCGCCCGTCGGGCGTGAGGCGGGCCTGGTAGAAGATGCCCGGCACGCGCGCGGCGATGTTCTGCAGCAGCCGCAGTTGCTCGGCCAGCCGCTCGCTGGCCTCGCGCTCGGTGGTGATGTCCTGCACCACGCCGAAGTCGGTCTGCGGGTTGCCCTTGACCAGGGTCAGCCCCATGCGCGTGCGGAACCAGCGCACTTGGCCATCGGGGTGCAGCCAGCGGAAGGCCAGTTCGCGGCCGTCGCGGCGCTCGCGCGCGGCCAGCCAGGCGGCGCGGTCGTCCGGGTGGATGCCGGCGCGCACCTCGGCGCGGGTCAGGCGCTGGCTGCGCGGCCGTCCGGTGATGGCGAACAGGCCCGGCGACCAGAAGACCTCCTCGTCGTCCTCGGCGTTCGTCCAGTGGCCCAGGTGGGCGGTGCTCTCCATCACGCTGTGCAGCTCCACGCGCTGCTGCAGCTCCAGGTTGGTGGCGCGCAGGGCCTGGGCGGTCTGCTCGCGCGCCGCCTCGGCCAGCACCTCGCGGTCGGCCTGGGTGATCTGCACCAACAGCAGGGCCTCGGGCCGCTCATCCGTCACGGGCAGCTGCACCGCGTGCATGCGCACGAGGTGCGGGTCACCCCCCTTGAAGCGCACCACCGTGGGCGCCAGCGTGCCCGGCACCAGGGCCAGCGCGGCCGTGCGCTCGGCCTCGTCGTTCCAGTGGCCGAGCTCCACCGTGGTGCGCCCGATCGCGTCGCGCCGGGCGATGCCCGACAGCGCCTCCCAGGCCGCGTTGACGTCGATCACCAGGCCGTCGCTCACGCGCGTGACACAGGCGGCCACGGGCGAGAGCCGGAACAGCTCCTGGTACGGCAGCGGGGCTTCGGCGTCCATGGCGGGCGCCTCAGGCAAAGGGCTGCGTGCCGCCGAAGTCGCCGATCGGCACGGTATGGCTCACGAGCCGGCCACCGTGCCACAGGTGGAGTTGGAAGGCGGGGGGTTCCATGACGTATCCATCGGCCGACGACTGCAGCAAATTGAGCGCGATCTGATGCGCCGTGCTGGGGCAGACGCTGGCCACCGTGCCGCCGAAGCGCACCTGGATACTGCGGTGCAGATGGCCGCACAGGATGACCTGCACCTGGCCGTGCCGCCGCACGATCGCCTCCAGCGCCTCGGCGCCGTCCAGCAGGCCCATGGCGTCCATGTGGCCGATGCCGGTGGCGAACGGCGGGTGGTGCATGGCAACGACAGTGGGCGTGGCGTCCTCGGCCAGGCGCTGGTCGAGCCAGTCGAGCCGGCGCGCGCACAAGGCGCCGTGGCCCTGGCGCGGCACCACGGTGTCGAGCACCAGCAGGCGCAGCGGGCCCAGGCTGGCCGCGTACTGCCAGAAGCCCGGCAGGCGGGCGGTGTGCGGGCCGGCGCGGCCACCGAAGGCCTCGGCGAGGGCCTCGCGCTCGTCGTGGTTGCCCGCCACGGGGTACAGGGGCAGGTCGATGGGCGCGAGCAGTTCCAGCAGGTGGGCGTAGGACGCGGCGCCGCCAGCTTCCACCAGGTCGCCGGAGAGCAGCAGCGCGTCGGGCCGGGGTTGCAGCGCCGCTACGGCCTCCAGGCCGGCGCGCGCCATGGCGTTGGTGTCGACCACGCCGTTGGCCAGTTGGCCCGGCGCGCAGACGTGCAGGTCGGACACCTGGGCGATCAGCATGGGGAGAGCGGCGGGCTCGTGGGTGGGCGGGTGCCGGGCATTCACGCATCATCCACAGGCGCCCGGCGCCCGGCAAGCCTCCGAAACCCGAGGCCTCCCCCCATTTCGGGGGAGGCAGGCCAGTCGGGTTTGATGCCAGCTTTGGCGAGCAAGCGCGCGCAGCGGTCCTGCTCCATGCACAGGAGAGCGGCCGACGCCTGGCGGCCAAGGGATGGATGAAG
>NZ_MKSS01000196.1:0-13978 GCF_001897365.1 Hydrogenophaga sp. 70-12 | reverse complement strand
CGCTGGAAGACGTGCTGGAGATCGTCGACAAGGAAAAGCCGGCCGGCGTGATCGTGCAGTACGGCGGCCAGACGCCGCTGAAGCTCGCGCTGGGCCTGGAGGCCGCGGGCGTGCCCATCATCGGCACCTCGCCCGACATGATCGACGCGGCCGAAGACCGCGAGCGTTTCCAGAAGCTGCTGCACGAGCTCAAGCTGCGCCAGCCGCCCAACGCCACCGCGCGCACCGAGACGGAAGCGCTCGAGAAGGCCGCCGCGCTGGGTTACCCGCTGGTGGTGCGCCCGAGCTATGTGCTCGGCGGCCGCGCCATGGAAATCGTGCACGAGCAGCGCGACCTCGAGCGCTACATGCGCGAGGCCGTGAAGGTCAGCAACGATTCGCCGGTGCTGCTCGACCGCTTCCTCAACGACGCCATCGAGTGCGACGTGGACGCCGTGCGCGACGCCACGGGCCGCGTGTTCATCGGCGGCGTGATGGAGCACATCGAACAGGCCGGCGTGCACAGCGGCGACTCCGCCTGCTCGCTGCCGCCGTACTACCTGAGCAAGGCCACGGTGGACGAGCTCAAGCGCCAGACCGCGGCCATGGCCCAGGGCCTGAACGTGGTCGGTCTCATGAACGTGCAGTTCGCGATCCAGGAGATCGAGGAAGACGGCCAGAAGAAGGACGTGATCTACGTGCTCGAAGTGAACCCGCGCGCCTCGCGCACGGTGCCCTTCGTCTCCAAGGCCACGGGCATTCAGCTGGCCAAGGTGGCCGCGCGCTGCATGGCCGGCCAGTCACTCGACTCGCAGGGCATCGGTGAAGAGGTGGTGCCGCCGTACTTCAGCGTGAAGGAAGCGGTCTTCCCCTTCGTCAAGTTCCCGGGCGTGGACACCATCCTCGGCCCCGAGATGAAGTCCACCGGCGAGGTCATGGGTGTGGGCAAGACCTTCGGCGAAGCCTTCGTGAAGAGCCAGATCGGCGCGGGCACCAAGCTGCCCACGGCGGGCAAGGTCTTCCTGACGGTGAAGAACAGCGACAAGCCGCGGGCCGTGGACGTGGCGCGCCAGCTCGTCGACCTGGGCTTCGAGCTGATCGCCACGCGCGGCACGGCCGCCGCCATCGAGGCGGCCGGCCTGGCGGTGCAGACGGTCAACAAGGTCACCGAGGGCCGCCCGCACATCGTGGACATGATCAAGAACGGCGACATCGCGCTGGTGATCAACACGGTGGAGGAGCGCCGCAACGCCATCGCCGACTCGCGCGCGATTCGCACTTCGGCGCTGCTGGCGCGCGTCACCACCTTCACCACCATCGCGGGCGCCGAGGCGGCCGTCGAGGGCATGAAGTACATGGCCAGCCTGGACGTCATCTCGGTGCAGGACATGCACGCGCTGATCGCGGCCTGAACAGAGGCCCACCACCTCCGCGCCTCGCGCGATCCGCCGGCGCGGCATTGACCCGCGTGCCCTTCGGGGCATAATGCCTTTCACGACACCGCCGAGCGGCAACGCCCGGCGGTTTGCTTTTGTGGAGAGACATCTATGGCCACCATCCCCATCACCAAGCGCGGCGCCGAAAAGCTCAAGGAAGAGCTGCACCGCCTCAAGACCGTCGACCGCCCCGCGGTCATCAGCGCCATCGCCGAGGCGCGCGCTCAGGGCGACCTGAGCGAGAACGCCGAGTACGACGCCGCCAAGGACCGCCAGGGCTTCATCGAAGGCCGCATCGCCGAGATCGAGGGCAAGCTGTCGACGGCGCAGATCATCGACCCCTCGGCCCTGAACGCGGGCGGCAAGGTGGTGTTCGGCGCCACCGTGGAACTCGAGGACGAGGACAGCGGCTCGGCCGTCACGTACCAGATCGTGGGCGAGGACGAGGCCGACCTGAAGGAAGGCCTGATCAACATCGGCAGCCCGATCGCGCGCGCGCTGATCGGCAAGGAAGAGGGCGACACCGCCGAGGTGCAGGCGCCCGGCGGTTTGCGCCGCTACGAAATCGTGGCCGTGCGCTACGCTTGAGCGCGCGGACCATGCGCCTGCAACGCCCCGCGCTGATGCTGGCCGCTCTCTGGTGGGGCGGCATCACGGCCTTGAGCTTCCTGGCCGTGCCCACCTTGTTCGCCGCCCTGGGCAACCCGGCCGTGGCCGGGCCGGTGGCGGCGAAGCTGTTCTCGCTGCAGTGCCAGGCGGGCCTGGTCATCGGCTTGGTGCTGCTGATCCTGGTGCGCCAGGGCGGCCCTTCGCCGATGGCCCGCACCGCGCTGGCCCTGGTCTGTGTGGCCATGGCGCTGGCCGTGCTGCAGGAGTACGGCGTGGCGCAGAAGATCGTGAGCGCGCGCGCCAGCGGCGGCGATCTCAGGCTCTGGCACGGCGCGGGCAGCGCCCTGGTGCTGGGCCAGTGGCTGTGCAGCGGCGCCCTGCTGTGGCGCCTGAGCGGGCCCCGGCCCGCGGGTGGCGATCAGCCCGCCTGAACGCCGGCCTGGCGCTCGGCCGAGTCGAGCGTGTTCACCATCAGCATGGTGATCGTCATGGGGCCCACGCCACCGGGCACGGGCGTGATCCAGCCGGCCACTTCCTTGACCCCGTCGAAGTCCACGTCGCCGCAGAGCTTGCCGGCCTCGTTGCGGTTCATGCCCACGTCGATCACCACGGCGCCGGGCTTGACCATGTCGGCCGTCAGCACATTGCGCTTGCCCACGGCGGCCACCACCACGTCGGCCTGGCGCGTGAACGCCGCCAGGTCCTTCGTGCCGCTGTGGCAGACGGTGACGGTGGCGTTGGCCTGCAACAGCATCAACGCCATGGGCTTGCCCACGATGTTGCTGCGCCCGATCACCACCGCGTGCTTGCCGCGCAGGTCGACGCCGATGTGCTCCAGCATCTTCATGCAGCCATGCGGCGTGCAGGGCCAGAAGCCGGGCAGGCCGGTCATCAGCGCGCCGGCGCTGGCCACGTGAAAGCCGTCCACGTCCTTGGCGGGGGAGATGGCCTCGATCACCTTCTGCGCGTCGATGTGCGCGGGCAGCGGCAGCTGCACCAGGATGCCGTGGATCGTCGGGTCCTGATTCATGGCCTGCACGCGCGCCAGCAGCTCGGCCTCGCTCAGCGTGGCGGGCCAGGTTTCCAGCACCGAGTGCATGCCGGTGTCCTCGCAGGCCTTGACCTTGTTGCGCACGTAGACCTGCGAGGCCGGGTTGTCGCCGACCAGGATCACGGCCAGGCCGGGCGTGAGGCCGCGGTTGCGCAGGGCCTGCACGCGCTGCGCCACGTCGGCGCGGAGTTGGCGGGAGAGGGCGTTGCCGTCGATGAGCTGGGCGGTCATGGCTGCAAGAGAGTGAAGGCTGGGAAAACGAAACGCCCGCCAAGGTGGCGGGCGTTGGTGGGTGGCTGTGGGGTCAGGCTTTCGCGGGCGTTTGGCCCAGGGCGATCTTGAGCAGGTCGGCCACCGTATTGGCGCCGAGCTTTTCCATGATGTTGGCGCGGTGCGCCTCCACCGTCTTGATGCTGATGCCCAGGTCGTCGGCGATCTGCTTGTTCAGGCGGCCGGCGACGATGCGCTCGAGCACCTGCGATTCGCGGCCGGTGAGCTTGGAGAGCAGGGCGTCGCGGCTGGCGGCCTGCTGATGGGTCGTGAAGGCCTCGCGCGCGTGTTCCAGCATGCGCTCGACCAGGGCCACCAGTTGGTCTTCCTTGAAGGGCTTCTGGATGAAGTCCAGCGCGCCCTTTTTCATGGATTCGACCGCCATGGGCACGTCGCCGTGGCCGGTGATGAAGACGATGGGCAAGGGGGACTGGCGCTCGACCAGGCGGTCCTGCAGTTCCATGCCGGTCATGCCGCCCATGCGGATGTCAGCGATGAGGCAGGCCACTTCGCGGGCGTCGTACCGGGAGAGGAAGGCCTCCGCCGATTCAAAACAGCGAACCCGGAAGTCCTTGCCCTCGAGCAGCCACTGGAGGGAATCGCGCACGGCCTCGTCGTCATCGACGACATAGACGGTGCCCTTTTTGGGGATCAGGCTCATCTCGCTCTCTCGGTGTCCGTCAGTGGTTCGTTGGCGGCAGTGTCCGACGAACCCTGGGGTTGAAGTCGCGGCGCGACGGGGATCCAGAAGCTGAAACAGCACCCCGTCACCTCGGTGCCATTGTAGAGGTTCTCCATCCGCATCCGGCCGTGGTGCGACTCGACGATGCTGCGGCACAGCTTGAGGCCGATGCCCATGCCCTCGCTCTTGGTGCTGTAGAAGGCCTCGTAGATGCGCTCGATCATCTCGTCGGGCACGCCCTTGCCCGAGTCGCGCACCTCGAACTCGACCACGCCCTCGCCGTCCAGCTGGCGCGGCGCCACGCGCAGCTCCACCAGGCGCTCGCCCAGCGGGCGGCCCGCCTGCACGATGGACTCGCCGGCGTTCTTGAGCAGGTTGATGAGCACCTGCTCGATCAGAATCGGGTCCACCATCAGCGCCGGCAGGCGCGCGGCCACGTAGGGCGTGAGCCGCACCTGCTGGCGGCGCAGCTCGATGTCGGCCAGCTCGATGGCGTTGTTCACCATCTGGGCCACATCCGACAGCGTGGGGTTGGGCTCGCTGCGCTTCACGAAGGCGCGGATGCGCTGGATGATCTGGCCCGCGCGCTGGGCCTGGCGCGCGGTCTTGTCCAGCGCCACCAGCATTTCCTCGGGTGAGATGCGCTGCTCCTGCAGGCGCGAAATGATGCCGGTGCAATAGTTGCTGATGGCGGTGAGCGGCTGGTTGAGTTCGTGCGCCACGCTGGAGGCCATCTCGCCCATGGTGATGAGGCGGCTGGCGGTCTGGGCGCGCTCGGTCTGGCGCGCGGCCTGTTCCTCGGCGGCGCGCCGCGGCGTGATGTCGCTGGCGATCACCATCTGCGCCAGTCGCCCGTCTACCCAGGTGAGGTAGCGCGTGCGCACCTCCAGCCAGCGGTCGAGTTCCTGCACGAAGACCTCGGCGTTCTCCACGCCGGCGTCGGTGAGCGTGCCGGTGGGCATGCCGGCGAAGGCGTCGACCGGGTCGGCGTCGTCCATGCTGGGCTGGGGCTGGTTGCCCGCCAGGTCCACCAGGTGGCGGTGGCCCTGGCCGCGCGTGCCGAACCACAGGCGGTACATCTTGTTGGCGAACAGCAGTTCCTCGCTGCCCAGCGGCGCCACCGACACGGCCGAGTCCAGCGACTCCAGCACGGTGGTGAAGCGCTCATAGGAGGCCGACAGCTCCTCGCGGATGCGCTTGGGCTCGGTGATGTCGGTCATGGAGGTCATCCAGCCGGTCTGGTGTCCCTTCGGGTCGATCAGCGGCGAGACGTACATGCGCGCGTCGAACACCGTGCCGTTGCGCCGGCG
This sequence comes from Hydrogenophaga sp. 70-12, assembly GCF_001897365.1. Taxonomy (NCBI): domain Bacteria; kingdom Pseudomonadati; phylum Pseudomonadota; class Betaproteobacteria; order Burkholderiales; family Comamonadaceae; genus Hydrogenophaga; species Hydrogenophaga sp. 70-12. The sequence continues at coordinate 8,641 of NZ_MKSS01000196.1, read as the reverse complement.
CACGCGCACCTCGAAGCCGCCGGGCGTGGAGCGGCCGTTGAGCTCGTCGTCCAGTCGCGCGTGCAGCAGCTCGTGGTCCTCCTCGGGCCAATAGGGAAAGGGCGCGGTGCGGCCTACCAGCTCGGCCTCGGTCCAGCCCGTCATGGAGCAGAACGCGGGGTTGACGTAGGTGATGCGGCCCTGCATGTCCAGCGCGCGCATGCCGGTGAGCATGGAGTTCTCCATGGCGCGGCGGAAATTGGTCTCGGCCACCAGGGCCTGCTGGGCCTGCACGCGCCGGCGCGTGTGGCGCCAGGTGCCGATCAGCATCCACACCGTGAGCGCCGACAGCGCGCCGATGACCCCGACAAAGCCCGAACCCACGATGTCCTGCGAGGTGCGGTAGCCCTGGGCCTTGAGGATCAGGCCGTTGCCCACGGGCGAGACCGGCACCTCGTGCTCCAGCGAGGGCGTGGACCAGGGCAGGAAGGACAGCACTGGCTCGGCCGTCTGCAGGCTACCGGCCAACACGGTGCCGCTGTCGTCCAGCAGGGCCACGGCGTAGCGCGCCATGATCTCGGGCGGCATGCCGAAGCGCACCAGGCCGTCCACCGAGTACTCGCCCATCACGGTGCCGGCGAAGCGGCCCTGCTCGGACAGCGGCACGTGCAGCATCAGCCGCGCGCTGCGCGGGTCGTTGTCGGCGAGCGGGCGCGAGTAGATCGGCTGGCGCAGGTCGCGCGCGAGGTCGAAGCTGCCGTCGGTCTCGGATGGCGAGAGCGAGCTGCCCACGCTGCGCATGAGCGCGACGGGCGCGCTGGGCGAGGTGTAGCCCGACAACACGCGGCGGCGGCTGTCCACCCAGGTGATGGCCAGCAGCTCGGGGAACTGGCTCACCAGGGTCTCGGCCTGGAAGGCGAACTCCTCCGTGTCCAGGGCCTGGTTGTCGATCTCGCGGGCCAGGCGCATCAATTGCTCCTGGCGTTCCAGCAGCCGCAGCCGCAAGCGCTGCTGGGCGTACTCGACGTCGCGCGTGACGGCCTCGCGCTCGCGGTCGATCTCCTCGAAGCGCAGGTAGGCGATGGCCACCACGATGGCGGCCAGGAACAGCAGCACCGCCAGCAGCGGGCCGAGCGTGGCGAAGCGGTCCTGCCGCGATGGTGGCAGCCGGCGCCACCAGCGTTTCCACCACGGCGGGGTGGTGGCAGGGGGGGTATATGACATGGCGGGAGGAGTCTACGTGAGGGGAAATGGTTTCATGGCCGGCCCCTATTGGAAATTTCACATAAAGAAATCAATAGGCGCATATTGAAATGCCCAGGCCGCTGTGGAAGAATCCAAGACTTCACCGAACGGGCTCCGTAAGCTCGCCTTCATACATCAGGAGACAGCGATGTCAGCGAACGACACGAACAGCGGCGCGGGCGCCGTGGACCACGACGTCCAGGAGACGCGGGAATGGATGGAGGCGCTGGCCGCCGTCATCGAGAAAGAAGGTCCCGAGCGCGCGCACTTCCTGCTGGAGCAGCTCCTCGAAGAAGCCCGCCAGCACAGCGTGAACATGCCGTTCTCGGCCACCACGGGCTACGTCAACACCATCGAGCCCGGCGAAGAGGCCCGCAACCCGGGCAATCTGGAGCTTGAAGGCCGGCTGCGCGCCTACATGCGCTGGAACGCCATGGCCATGGTCGTGAAGGCCAACCGCCTGGACCCGGCCGACGGCGGCGACCTGGGTGGCCACATCAGCTCTTTCCAGTCGCTCGCGCACATGTTCGCGGTCGGCTTCAACCACTTCTGGCACGCCGACGACACCGACAACGGCGGCAAGCACGGCGGCGACCTGCTCTACATCCAGGGCCACAGCGCGCCCGGCATCTACGCCCGCGCCTTCATGGAAGGCCGCCTGAGCGAGGAGCACCTGCTCAATTTCCGCCAGGAGGTGGACGGCAAAGGCCTGTCCAGCTACCCGCACCCCAAGCTCATGCCCGGGTTCTGGCAGTTCCCCACCGTGTCCATGGGACTGGGGCCGCTCATGGCGATCTACCAGGCGCGTTTCCTCAAGTACCTGCACGCGCGCGGCATCGCCGACACCTCCCAGCGCAAGGTCTGGGTGTTCTGTGGCGACGGCGAGATGGACGAGCCCGAGAGCCTGGGCGCCATCGGTCTGGCGGCGCGCGAAAAGCTCGACAACCTGGTGTTCGTCGTCAACTGCAACCTGCAGCGCCTGGACGGCCCGGTGCGCGGCAACGGCAAGATCATCCAGGAGCTGGAAGGCGAGTTCCGCGGCTCGGGCTGGAACGTCATCAAGCTGCTGTGGGGCAGCGAGTGGGACGCCCTGCTGGCGCGCGACAAGGACGGCGCGCTGCGCAAGGTCATGATGGACACGCTGGACGGCGACTACCAGGCCTTCAAGGCCAACGACGGCGCCTTCGTGCGCAAGAACTTCTTCGGCCGCGACCCGCGCACGCTGGAGCTGGTGTCCAAGATGAGCGACGACGACATCTGGGCGCTGCGCCGCGGTGGCCACGATGCCCAGAAGGTGTACGCCGCCTTCCACCGCGCCTTCCACCACGAGGGCCAGCCCACGGTGCTGCTGGTCAAGACGGTCAAGGGCTATGGCATGGGCAAGGCCGGCGAGGGCAAGAACACCGCCCACCAGACCAAGAAGCTGTCGGACGATGACATCCGCTACATGCGCGACCGCTTCAACATCCCGATCCCGGACAGCGAGCTGCCCAAGATCCCGTTCTACAAGCCGGCCGACGACACGCCGGAGATGAAGTACCTGCACGACCGCCGCAAGGCCCTGGGCGGCTACCTGCCGCACCGCCGCGCCAAGAGCAGCGAGAGCTTCACCGTGCCGGCGCTGGAGACCTTCAAGGCAGTGCTGGAACCCACGGCCGAGGGCCGCGAGATCAGCACCACCCAGGCCTATGTGCGTTTCCTGACGCAACTGCTGCGCGACCAGGCGCTGGGCCCGCGCGTGGTGCCCATCCTGGTGGACGAGGCGCGCACCTTCGGCATGGAAGGCCTGTTCCGCCAGATCGGCATCTACAACCCCAAGGGTCAGCTGTACACCCCGGTCGATAAAGACCAGGTCATGTACTACAAGGAAGACAAGGCGGGCCAGATCCTGCAGGAAGGCATCAACGAAGCCGGCGGCATGGCCAGCTGGATCGCCGCGGCCACCTCGTACTCGACGAACAACCGCATCATGGTGCCGTTCTACGTGTACTACTCGATGTTCGGTTTCCAGCGCATCGGCGACCTGGCCTGGGCGGCGGGCGACATGCAGGCCCGCGGCTTCCTGCTCGGCGGCACCTCGGGGCGCACCACGCTCAACGGCGAAGGCCTGCAGCACGAGGACGGCCACAGCCACATCATGGCGGGCACCATTCCCAACTGCGTGAGCTACGACCCGACCTTCGCGCACGAGGTGGCGGTGATCATGCACCACGGTCTCAAGCGCATGGTGGAGCGCCAGGAGAACGTCTTCTATTACCTCACGCTGCTCAACGAGAACTACCCCATGCCCGGCCTGCAGCCCGGCACCGAGGAGCAGATCATCAAGGGCATGTACCTGTGCAAGCAGGCGCCCGCGCTCAAGAAGGACGCGCCCACGGTGCAGCTGCTGGGCAGCGGCACCATCCTGCGCGAGGCGTTCGCCGCGCAGGAGCTGCTGGAGAAGGACTGGGGTGTGGCCGCTGGCATCTGGAGCTGCCCGAGCTTCAACGAGTTGACGCGCGACGGCCAGGACGTGGAGCGCTGGAACCTGCTGCACCCCACCGAGAAGCCGCGCACGGCCTTCGTGACCGAGCAACTGGCCAAGACCACGGGCCCGGTGATCGCCTCCACCGACTACATGAAGAACTACGCGGAGCAGATCCGTCCCTTCGTGCCCAAGGACCGCACCTACAAGGTGCTGGGCACCGACGGCTTCGGCCGCAGCGACTTCCGCAGCAAGCTGCGCGAGCACTTCGAGGTGAACCGCCACTACATCGTGCTGGCCGCGCTGAAGGCGCTGGCCGACGAGGGCAAGCTGCCGGCGGCCAAGGTGGCCGAGGCGATCCAGAAATACGGCATCAAGGCCGACAAGATCAACCCGCTCCACGCCTGAGCACCGGAGACCGACATGGCAAGCATTGAAGTGAAGGTCCCGGACATCGGGGATTTCGACGAAGTGGCGGTGATCGAGCTGCTGGTCAAGCCCGGCGACACCGTGAAGGCCGAGCAGTCGCTCATCACCGTGGAGAGCGACAAGGCCTCGATGGAGATCCCGTCCTCGCACGCGGGGGTGGTGAAGGAGCTGAAGGTCCAGCTCGGCGACAAGGTGAAGCAGGGCTCGGTGGTGGTCGTGCTGGAGGCCGACGCTGCCGCCGCACCGGCGCCCGCCGCAGCTGCACCGGCGCCCGCTGCCTCGCCCGCGCAGCCGCCGGCTCCAGCACCCGCCGCAGCGGCACCTGCCGGCCCGGTCGAGGTGCGCGTGCCCGACATCGGCGACTTCAAGGACGTCGCGGTGATCGAGGTGCTGGTCAAACCCGGCGACGCGGTCAAGGTCGAGCAGTCGCTCATCACCGTGGAGAGCGACAAGGCCTCGATGGAGATTCCCTCGTCGTCGGCTGGCGTGCTCAAGGAACTCAAGGTCAAGGTGGGCGACAAGCTCAACATCGGCGACCTGATCGCGGTGCTGGAAGGGTCGGCCGCCACGGGCGCGCCCGCGCAGGCGCCGGCCCCCGCCCCGGCCGCCACCGCTCCCGCCCCGGCCCAGGCGTCCAGCCCGGCGCCCGCCGCGGCGGCGCCCTCGGCCGCGCCGGCCCAGGCCCCCGCGCACAACCCCACCGTGCCGCCCGTGGGCCTGCCGCACGCCTCGCCCTCGGTGCGCAAGTTCGCGCGCGAGCTGGGCGTGCCGCTGGCCGAGGTCAAGGGCAACGGCCCCAAGGGCCGCATCACGCTGGAGGACGTGCAGAACTTCACCAAGGCCGTGATGGCGGGCAGCGCGCAGACGCAGGCCCAGGCCGCCAAGGCCCCGGCCGGTGGCGGCGGCATGGGCATGGACCTGCTGCCTTGGCCCAAGGTCGACTTCACCAAGTTTGGCCCGGTCGAGCGCAAGGACCTCTCGCGCATCAAGAAGATCAGCGGCGCCAACCTGCACCGCAACTGGGTGATGATCCCGCACGTCACCAACAACGACGAGGCGGACATCACCGAACTGGAGGCCTTCCGCGTGGCCACCAACAAGGAGAACGAGAAGTCCGGCGTGAAGGTCACCATGCTGGCCTTCGTGATCAAGGCGGTGGTCTCGGCGCTGAAGAAATTCCCCGAGTTCAACGCCAGCCTCGACGGCGACACCCTGGTCTACAAGCAGTACTTCCACATCGGCTTCGCGGCCGACACGCCCAATGGCCTGGTGGTGCCCGTGCTGAGGGACGCCGACAAGAAGGGCGTCCTGCAGATCAGCCAGGAAATGGGCGATCTGGCCAAGAAGGCGCGCGACGGCAAGATGGGCCCGGCCGACATGAGCGGCGGCTGCTTCTCCATCAGCTCGCTCGGCGGCATTGGCGGCACGCACTTCACGCCCATCATCAACGCGCCGGAGGTGGCCATCCTCGGCCTGTCCAAGAGCCAGATGAAGCCGGTGTGGGACGGCCAGCAGTTCGTGCCGCGCCTGACGCTGCCGCTGTCGCTGTCCTACGACCACCGCGTCATCGACGGCGCGGCCGCTGCGCGTTTCAATGCGTACCTCGGCCAGGTGCTGGCGGACTTCCGCCGCGTGCTGCTGTAAGGAGACCGACATGCCTCTCATGGACATCAAGGTCCCCGACATCGGCGACTTCAAGGACGTCGCGGTCATCGAGGTGCTGGTGAAACCCGGCGACACCATCAAACTCGAGCAATCGCTCATCACCGTGGAGAGCGACAAGGCCTCGATGGAGATCCCGTCCTCGCAGGCGGGCGTGCTCAAGGAGCTCAAGGTCAAGGTCGGCGACAAGGTGAACATCGGCGACCTGCTCGCGGTGATCGACGGCGAGGGCGCGGCCAGCGCGCCGGCGCCCGCGGCGTCGCCCGCACCCGCACCCGCACCCGCCGCGGCCAGTCCCGCGCCGGCCCCGCGCGCGGCCACGCCCGCCGCCCCGGCTTACGCCGGTGCCGCCGACCTGGCGTGCGACGTCGTCGTGCTGGGCGGCGGCCCCGGCGGCTACTCGGCCGCCTTCCGCGCGGCCGACCTCGGCCTGAAGGTGGTGCTGGTGGAGCGCTACGCCACGCTGGGCGGCGTCTGCCTCAACGTGGGCTGCATCCCCTCCAAGGCGCTGCTGCACGTGGCCGCCGTCATGGATGAGGTGAACCACTTGGCCGGCTACGGCATCGAGTACGGCCGCCCCGTGGTCAACATCGAGAAGCTGCGCGGCCACAAGGACAAGGTGATCGGCAAGCTCACCGGCGGCCTATCGTCCATGGCGAAGATGCGCAAGGTCACCGTGCTGCGCGGTTATGGCAGCTTCGTCGGCCCCAACCACCTGGGCGTGGAACTCACCGAGGGCGCTGGCCAGAACAAGACCGGGAGCAAGCAGGTGGTGGCCTTCAAGAAGGCCATCATCGCGGCCGGCTCGCAGGCCGTGCGCCTGCCCTTCATGCCCGAGGACCCGCGCGTGGTCGACAGCACCGGCGCGCTGGCCCTGGCCGGCGTGCCCAAGCGCATGCTGATCCTGGGCGGCGGCATCATCGGCCTGGAGATGGGCACCGTCTACAGCACCCTGGGCGCGCGCCTGGACGTGGTGGAGATGCTCGACGGCCTGATGCAGGGCGCCGACCGCGACCTGGTGAAGGTCTGGCAGAAGATGAACGCGCCGCGCTTCGACAACATCCTGCTCAAGACCAAGACGGTGGCGGCCAAGGCCACGCCGGCGGGCATCGAGGTGAGCTTCGAGGGCGAGAACGCGCCCGCGCCGCAGACCTACGACCTGGTGCTGCAGGCCGTGGGCCGCAGCCCCAACGGCAAGAAGATCGGCGCCGACGCGGCCGGCGTGGCCGTCACCGAGCGCGGCTTCATCGACGTCGACATCCAGATGCGCACCAACGTGCCGCACATCTTCGCCATCGGCGACATCGTGGGCCAGCCCATGCTGGCGCACAAGGCGGTGCACGAGGGCCATGTGGCGGCCGAGGTGATCGCGGGCGAGCTGCAGGGCAAGGCCGACCTGGCCGCCGCCGCCTTCAATGCGCGCGTCATCCCCAGCGTGGCCTACACCGACCCCGAGGTGGCCTGGGTGGGCCTCACCGAGGACCAGGCCAAGGCGCAGGGCATCAAGGTCAAGAAGGGCCTGTTCCCCTGGACCGCATCGGGCCGCGCCATCGCCAACGGCCGCGACGAGGGCTTCACCAAGCTGCTGTTCGACGACTCGCCCGAGGCGCACGGCCACGGCCGCATCCTGGGCGGTGGCATCGTCGGCACGCACGCGGGCGACATGATCGGCGAGGTCGCGCTGGCCATCGAGATGGGCGCCGACGCGGTGGACATCGGCAAGACCATCCACCCGCACCCCACGCTGGGCGAGAGCATGGGCCTGGCGGCCGAGGTGGCGCACGGCAGCTGCACGGACGTGCCCCCGCCGCGGCGCTGAGCCGGCTCGCTCCGAGCGACAAAAAGCCCCCGGCGGTTCAACGGCCGGGGGCTTTTTTTGGGGGCAGGGCAATTCAAGCGCAAGGAGCGGAGTGTTCTGGCCGGCGGGGCTTCCTACACTGGACCCCATGCCAAGCGCCATCTGCCAGGACACCGCCGCGCCCCACGACTGGGTGGGCATCGAAGCGTCGCTCGACGCCCATGGCCACGCCGTGCTGCCCGGCCTGCTCACGGCGGCGCAATGCGAGGCCCTCGCGGCGCTTTATCCGCGCCAGCAAGGCTTCCGCTCGCGGGTGGTCATGGCGCGGCACGGCTTCGGGCGTGGCGAGTACAAGTATTTCGCGTACCCGCTGCCGCCGCTGCTGCACGAACTGCGCCACGCCCTGTATCCCCGGCTGGCCCCCATCGCCAACCGCTGGAGTCAGCAGCTGGGCCTGGCCACGCGCTACCCGGACGGGCTGGACAGCTTTCTGCGGCGCTGCCATGGGGCCGGCCAGACGCGGCCGACGCCGCTGATCCTGCGGTATGGCGAGGGCGACCACAACTGCCTGCACCAGGACCTGTACGGCGAGCTGGTCTTCCCGCTGCAGGTGGCCATCCTGCTGTCGCGGCCCGGCCGGGACTTCGAGGGCGGCGAATTCGTCATGACCGAACGATCGGGCGAGGGCCAGCGCGCGGAGGTGGTCCCGCTGGACCAGGGCGACGCGGTGGTGTTCACCGTCCATCAACGGCCGGCCACGGGCCGGCGCGGCGTGCGCCGGCTGGCCATGCGGCACGGCGTCAGCCGCGTGCACGCTGGCCTGCGGCACACGGTGGGCCTCATCTTCCACGACGCGGGTTGAGCATGGAAACGCTGGATCTGTTCGAGCCGGGCGAGCGCCAGCAGCGCCTGGGGCCCGGTGCCTGGCTGCTGCACGGCTTCGCCCTGCCGTGCGTGCCGCAGCTGCTGGCCGCCATCGCGGCCATCGAGGCGGTGTCGCCGTTCCGGCACCTGGTGACGCCGGGCGGTTTCACCATGTCGGTGGCGATGACGAATGCCGGCGA